>JAGWRL010000053.1 GCA_028876585.1 Pseudomonadota bacterium
CAGCGCATCGTCGGCATCAGTCAATCCGCGCTGTCGCAGCATCTGGCGACGCTCAGGGCCAAGAAACTCGTCGCCATTCGTCGCGACGCGCAGACCATCTATTACCGTCTCAACGGACCGGAAGTCGCCGCCATTTTGACGACGCTTTATTCGCTCTATTGCGGCCCCAACGCGCTGGTCTGCGGGCTCGACGCCGGCGGCATCTGACTTTAGGCCGCGCGCCCGTAATACAATGTCGAAACATGCGTCGCTTCGGCGAAGAACAGCCAGCGTTCGACGCCCACGCCTGCGGCGGCGCTGAGCGTCGCCAATCCCGCGGCGAAGCCGGCGAGGAGCGGCGACGAGGCGAGCGCGATGCAAAGCAGCGCCAGCAGCGGAACCACGAACAGCGCCGCGATCACGATGCGCCGCAGCTTCGCGGCATGTTTGCGCGCGACGCGGAAGCCCATTTCGCGCATCACGTAATTCTCTTCCGTGTGCGGCGATTCGAGCAACCGCACCGTCCCGTAAGAGGACAGTCCCGTCGCGCTCGCCAGCGTCGAGCGCGGCGCCTTGCCGTCGATCGCGCGCCAATAGCCGAGCTTGACGAGGGCGGCCAGCGCCATCAACGTCAGCGCGAACCAACCAAACACCGTGCGATAGACCGCGAAGGCGAGTGTGAGATCGACCCACAAAAGCGCGCCGGTTGCGGCCGCCAGCGACAGATAGACCGGCGCCGTCCAACCATTGCTCCACTGCCGGATCGGCTTCAGGCTGGCGTAGATCATCGCCGTGCAGGCGACCGTGATTATCGTCATCGCGCCGCTCAGCGCGGCGACCGCGGCGAACGGTCCATCGACGCGATTGAGAAACACCCAACCGAGCGCGAACGGCCCGGCGACGATGTAAGTCGCGATCGCCGCCACGCCCTCACGCGCCAACCACGACGAGCGCCATTGCGACAGCGCGCGCCAGGCCCGCTCCGGCCGGCCGAGATGGAATGTCGAGGCCAGCAAGCCGACCGTGACCAGCGTCAGCGCCAGCCCCAAACCGATGAAGCCGAACAGGCTCGTCACCGGCGCGAGGCCGGCGAGCGCGAACAGCGCCAGCCACAGCAGCAGGCCATAGCCGGCGCCGGAGGCCGTGGTGAACAGAATGACGGAAGCGGCGGGATGCATGGAGTTTACCGGGAGAGGATGCGGTCGACCCAGCGCAACAGCCCGGTCGCCTCGCCGGCGGCGGCCCGCTCGGCGGGTGGGGTGGGAACGGCGGGGCCACGCTTGCCGGGGCGCGGCGGCAGATATTTGCTGGTTGGTTGGTAACCCGTCTCCGGCATCAGATCGAAGCCGCCGCGTTCGCGCGTGAGGCGCGACACGTTGGACTCGGGGTCGTTGAAATCGCCGAAATGGCGCGCGCTGGCCGGGCAGGTCGAGACGCAGGCCGGCACGCGCTCCGCCTCGGGCAGGTTGTCGTTGTAGATCTTGTCGATGCAGAGCGTGCATTTTTTCATCACGCCCTCGACCTCGTCGACCTCGCGCGCGCCATAAGGACAGGCCCAGGAGCACAGTTTGCAGCCGATGCATTTGTCGTGATCAATCAGCACGATGCCGTCCTGCGCGCGCTTGTAGGAGGCGCCGGTCGGACACACCGTCACGCAATCCGGCGTCGCGCAATGCAGGCAATTCTTGGGGAAATGCACGGTGCGCGCATCCGCCCCGCAGCCGCCCGCTTCGTAGGTGAACACGCGGTTGAACCAGACGCCGCGCTGCTCGGCCTGATAGGCGTTGACGTCGGTCAGCGGCGCGCTGTGGCCGCTGGCGTTCCATTCCTTGCAATTGGTGGCGCAGGCGTGGCAGCCGACGCAGGTGTCGAGATCAATGACGAGGCCGAGCCGCTTGGCGCTTGGACTGGAGGGAAGGCTCGTCATGGCGCGGGCTTCCGGCGTTGGCTCAGATTGGCGCCGTATTGGCTGATGGAGGGGGCTGGCTTCAGCCCCACCAGGGGCGGCAGATCGGGGAATTGCGGCTCGCTCATTTCCGCGCCCGGCTCGCATTTCTCCACCCGCACGCACAGGTCGAACCACGCCGCCTGACCCGTGACGGGATCGGAGTTGGAGCGGCGGCTCTTCTCCTCCTCGCCGGGCAACAGTTCGCTGATGAGATGGTTGAGCAGAAAGCCCTTGCGCGCTTCCGCCGCGCCGGGATCGAGGTTCCACGCACCGGCGCGTTTGCCAATCGCGTTCCAGGTCCACACTGTGTCGGGGTTGACGCCATCCATGGTCTTGACCTGCACCTTGATCGAGCCGTTGTGGCTGGTGACGCGCGCCCAATCGTCATCAACCAACCCCAGTTCGCGCGCCTTGGCGGTCGCCAGATACAGCTTGTTGCGGCCCAGAATCTGCCGCAGCCACGCATTCTGCGAGCCCCAGGAATGATACATGATCATCGGCCGCTGCGTCAGCGCGTGCAGCGGATAGGCCTTGCGGTCGACGCTCGCCTCCTCATAGGGCGCATACCAGATCGGCAAGGGATCGAACGCTTGTTTGAGCCGCTCGCGCATCGCTTCGGGCGGTTGCGTCGGCCCATGCCCTTGCGCCGCGAGGCGGAATTTCTGCATCGGCTCGGAATAGAGTTGCAGCACGATCGGCTCCGCATTGCCGACGAAGCCCATATGCACGGCGAATTCGAGATAGGATTTGTTGGCGAATTTGTAGAACTTCTGATCCGGCGCCAATTCGTGATGCCAGAAACATTCGTGCTCGATATAGGCGTCGAGTTGTTTCGGATTGACCGCGCCGCGCCCGCTCACGCCGCCGTCCACGCCGCGAAAGCCCGCCAGCGGACCGATGCCGGGCGAGCGCTCGTGGTTGACGATATAATCGGGATAGCCGCCGGGATAGAGCGGCGCGCCGTCCGCGCGCGTCATGCCGGGCAGATGCAGCCGCGCGCCCAGATCGAGCAGCACGCTCTGGAACGCGCGCACGTCGCGGTCGGGTTGTACGATGGGTTGGCGGATCGCGTCGGCCGGCCCATCCGCCTCGCAGATCGGCCGGTCGAGCAGCGAGATGCAGTCCCAGCGCTCCAGATAAGTGGTGTCGGGCAGCACCAGATCGGCGTAGGCCACCATTTCGGAGGCATAGGCGTCGGAATAGATGATGTAGGGGATCTTATAAGATCCGTCCGGCTCCTTGTCGGTCAACATCTCCATGACGCGCTTGGTGTTCATTGAGCTGTTCCAGCTCATGTTCGCCATATACATCATCAGCGTGTCGATCTTATAAGGATCGCCGGCCCAGGCGTTGGAGATCACCATATGCATCAGGCCGTGGGCGGCGAGCGGCGCCTCCCAGGAATAGGCCTTGTCGATGCGGATCGGCTGGCCGTCGGCCTCGATCAACAGATCCTCCGGCCCCTGGGTGAAGCCGAGCGGCATGCCCGGCAGCGGCGTCATCGGCGCGCTCGTCTTGCCGGCCGGCCTTTGCGCCGGCGGGATCGGCTTGGGGAACGGCGGCTTGAAGCGGAAGCCGCCCGGACATTCGACCGCGCCAATCAAACATTGCAACAGATGGATGGCGCGGCAGGTCTGGAAGCCGTTGGAATGGGCGGCGATGCCGCGCATGGCGTGCATCGCCACCGGCCGGCCAATGATCTTGTCGTGGCGCCGCCCGGCCCAGTCCGTCCACGGCACATCGAGTTCAATCGCTTGAGAGAACGCGATGTCGGCGATCTCCCGCGCCAGGCGGCGGATCACGTCGGCGTCGATCCCACAGGCGGCCGCCACGGCCGCGGGCGCGTATTCGGCGCCCATGTAGCGTTCGGCGAGGCGCTGAAACGCGGGAACAGCCTTGCGGCCATCGGGCAGCATGAACTCGCCGACCACGGCCGGGGCGATGTCGGGCGCCTTCGCCTTGGCGAAGGCGCCCGCCTTCTTGTCATAGCTCAGCGGGTCGCCGTCGCCGTCGCGCGCGAACAGGCCGTGATCGGCGGCGCCCGGCGCATCGATCAACAACCAACCGGCGTTGGTGTAGCGCACGAGATAATCGAGGTCGATCGCGTCGGCGTGCAGCAATTCATGCACGAGCGCGAGCACGAACAGCCCGTCGGTGCCGGGGCGCAGGCCGATCCATTCGTCGGCTATTGCCGAATAGCCGGTGCGGATCGGATTGACCGAGACGAATTTCGTATCGCCCCGCGTCTTCAGATGGCCGAGACCGAGCTTGATCGGGTTCGAATCATGGTCCTCGGCGACGCCGAACAGCATGAAGTAGCGCGTGTGCTCCCAGTCGGTATCGCC
>JAGWRL010000054.1 GCA_028876585.1 Pseudomonadota bacterium
CAGTCCGGCGCGGTCGCGAATGACGCGGCCCGCGACGACGCGGCCCGCCTCGACGCGAACGAGCCCGTTGACGTGCAGATGCGCCGCCGCCTCTCCCTCGATTCTGTCGAGCCCGCCGCGATAGGTCCCCCGTTGCACGGCGTGGAACACGACGTCCGGCCCGCTCGACAACAACACGTCGATCTCGCACGCGCGCACGGTGAAGCGCAGCGGCTTGCCGGTGATGTGCTCGTCGTCGCAGCGCACCGCCGACGTTTCCGACGGCCAGTCGCCCTGCAACCAAGCGCGCACGGTCGCTTCCGCCGCTTCATCAGGCGGCTTCGGCGTCTCGTCCCAGGGCGCCGCGGCCGGCGCCTCGACCGGGTCGGCCAAGCCGGATTGAAGCTGGCGCCGCCGCGTCCAATAATCCTCCTGCGCGACGCATCCGGTGAGACGCTCCCCGTCGCTGAAATAGATCGCGACGCCGGACCAGCAGGCGACGCGGCCTTTCGAGGCGCCATGCTCGCTGAACCAGGCCGCCGCCCAATCGTCCCCGGCAAGCGTGCGATGCACCGTCATGCCGAGACCGGGAAAGGCGCGCATTTGCTCAGCCACCGCCGGCAGCCAGCTTTCATCGCGCCCGGCCAGCACGACGTCGCCGATGCGCAGCGCATAGTTGGGCGCGATGAACGCGCGCGCGGCGTCGTCATCGTGGCGATTGAAATAATCGACCACCCAACGTCTGAGCAAATCCAGCGCGGACAAGCCTCACTCCTCCAGAAACAATCGCCGCATTTCGCGCTTCAGCAATTTGCCGGAGGCGTTGCGCGGCAGGCTTTCGGCGAAGCGCACGCGCGTCGGGCATTTGAAATGCGCCAGCCGCTCGCGGGTGAAGGCGATCAACGCCTTCTCGTCGGCCGCCTCGCCCGGTTTCAGCACCACCACCGCCATCGGCGTCTCGATCCATTTTTCGTGCGGCGCGCCGATGACGCCGACCTCGCGGATCGCCGGATGCGCGTTGAGCACGTTCTCGATCTCGGCGGGATAGACGTTCTCGCCCCCCGACACGATCATGTCCTTGAAACGATCAAACAGGAAGACGTAACCCGCATCGTCGAGATAGGCCGCGTCGCCGGTGCGGAACCAACCATCGGCGGTGATCGCTTCCGTCGTCGCCTCGGGCTTGCGCCAATAGCCCTTGGTCATCATGCGCGTCCGCAACCAGATCTCGCCAACCTCGCCCGTCGGCGCGTCGGCGAGCGTCGCGGGATCGACAACCCGCAACTCAACCCATGGCAACGCGCGGCCGCAGGCCTTCAGCAGGCCCGCGCGCGGACCATCGAGATCGTGATCCCATGGGTTGAGCACGACGACGGTGCCGGCGGATTCCGTCATGCCGTAGGCCTGCATGAAGCGGCACTTGAAGCGTTCGAGCGCGCGCCGCAGCAGCACGTCGCCAATCGGCGAGGCGCCGTACATCAGAAGTTGCAGGCTCGACAGGTCCGCCGTTTCGACGCCCTCGACCTGAAGCAGCGCCTGAACGACGGTCGGCACGAAGAACGCGTGCGTGACGCGATGGGCCGCGATCAGTTCCACCGCCTTGGCCGGATTGACCTCCCGCATCAACACGGTGTGGCCGCCGACCATCATCGTCGAACTGCCGTAGCCGCAGCCGCCGATGTGGAACACCGGCATGGCGACGAGGTTGACGCTCTGACACCCCATGCCCCAGGCTTCCGCCGCGAGACGGCGTGTGTAGCTCATGCCTTCGTTGGTCAGCATGACGCCCTTGGGCAGGCCGGTCGTGCCGGAGGTGTAGAGCAGCAGGATCGTCTCGTCGGGCGCGCCGACATAGCCGGCGTCATAGCCCGGCGCCCGGTCGCGCAGCGCGTCGTAGCCGGAGCCAAAGACGACGGCGCTCTCGCGCGCTCCAGAGGGAAGCAGACGCCGAAACTCATCTTCGCAGACGACAAGGCGCGGCTGGGCGTCGCCCCATATCGCCTCGATTTCAGACGCCGCGAGCCGCCAGTTGAGGCCAACGAGGATCGCGCCGATCTGGCTGCACGCGAAAATCAGTTCGAAGAACTCCGGCCGGTTCTTCGCCAGCACCGCGACGCGGTCTCCCCTGCGCACGCCCAGCGCCACAAGGGCGTTGGCCGCGCGCGAGCTGCGCCCGTGCAACTGCGCGAAGCTCAATGTCTGCGCTTCGAAGCTCAGCGCGGGCGCCTGCGGCGTGCGGCGGGCGTGTTCGCGCAGGATTTCGGCGAAGGTGCTCATGCGGCCTCAATAGCTCTTGGGCAGGCCCAGACTATGCTGGGCGATGAAGTTGAGGATCATTTCGCGCGACACCGGCGCCGTCTTGTGCAGGCGCGCGATGAACCAGAGATCGGCGAGCCCGTATTCGAGCGCCATGCCATTGCCGCCGTGAGTCTGGATCGCCTGATCGAGCGCCTCCAGCGAGGCGTCGGCGGCGGCGAACTTGGCCATATTGGCCGCCTCGCCCGCCGCGTCCGAGCGCTCGTCATAGAGCTGAGCGGCGCGCGCGGTCATCAGTCGCGCCTGCTGGACCGCGACGTAAGCCTTGGCGAGCGGATGGGCGACGCCCTGATGCGCGCCGATGGGCGTCGACCACACCGAGCGCTCGGCGGCGTAGGCCGCGCCTTTCTCCAGCGCAAAGCGCGCGATGCCGTTGTTGATCGCCGCGGCGCAGACGCGCTCGGGATTGAGGCCGGCGAACATTTGTTTGAGGCCCTGACCTTCGACGCCGATCAGGCCGTCGGCGGCGATCTCGACGTCGTCAAAATGCAGCATGAACTGCGTTTCGGGCACATGCAGCGCCGTCTCGATCGGAGTCTTCTCGATGCCCTTTGCGTCCGCGGGAATGATGAACAGCGAGAGCGCCCCGCGTCCGCGCGCGTCGAGCGCCTCGCCACGCGCCACCACCAGGATCGCCTCGACCTCGTCGACCGCGGAGGTCCAGTATTTCTGGCCCTTCAGCAACCAGCCGCCGCCGGCGCGCGGGCGCGCCACCGTGCTGATCTTGTGAGTGTTGGTGCCCGCGTCCGGCTCGGTGATGGCGAAGGCGAGCCGCCGCTCGCCGCTGGCGAGGCCCGGCAACCACGCGCGCTTCAGCTTTTCGTCGCCGTGCTGCTCGATGATCGGCGCGCAGATCGAGCCGATCACCAGCGAGAGGATCGGACATCCTTGCGCCGCCGCCTCCTCGACAATCACGTTATAATCGGCGAGCCCCGAGCCGCCGCCGCCATAGGCTTGCGAGATATGGACGCCTAAAAAGCCCGCCTGGCCCATGGCGCGCCAAAGCTCGACCGGCTTGGCCCCGCGCCGCACGACGTCCTGAAAATAGCGCCGGCCAAAGCCGCCGACGAGCCGGCCGACGCTCTCGCGCAGCATCGCGTGATGTTCTGCGGTGTCAACCAAGGCGCTGTGAAAGAGGCTCGCCATGCGGCGTTGTGTCCTTGCGCTAGAGGGCCGCGTCGCGCGGCCAATCGAAAAAACCCTTGCCGCTCTTGCGGCCGAGTTCGCCGCGCTCAACCATCTCTTCGAGCAGCCGCGGCGGCGCGTAGCGCGGCCCCAACGAGCGAGCGAGCTGGCGCGCGATGTCGAGCCGCACGTCGAGGCCGACGATGTCGCTGAGCCGCAGCGGCCCGACGGGATGGCGGTAGGCGACGACCATCGCCTTGTCGATGTCCGCCGCGCTGGCGACGCCGTCCTGCAACATGCGGATCGCTTCGAGCGCGGCGATGAGATCGAGCCGGCTGGTGGCGAAGCCCGGCGTGTCCTCGACGACGATCGTGGTCTTGCCGACGCTCTCGGCGAAGGCGCGCGCGCGCGCAACCGACGCTTCGCTCGTCGCCGCGCCGCGCACGAGTTCAACCAAAGGCAACGACCACACGGGGTTGAAGAAATGCATGCCGAGAAAAGTCTCGGGCCGATTGACCGAAGCGGCGAGCGCGTTGACCGACAACGAACTGGTGTTGGTCGCGATCAACTGAGGCCCGCGCGCGGCGATCTGGCGCAACACCTGGCCCTTCAATTCCGCCCGCTCGGGCACGCTCTCGATGGCGAGGCTGACGCCCACAGGCAAGTCGGCGGCCTGCGCATAGCGCTCAACGGCAGCGGCGAGCGTTCGCCCTCTCGCGGCATCGAGCTTGCCGCGTTGAACGCCGGCGGCGGCGGCGTCAGCGAGCGTGCGCTGCGCGGCGGCGAAGCGGCCCTCGTCCGGCTCCACCAGCGCGACCTTGTAGCCCGCCGCGGCGAACACATAAGCAATGCCGACGCCCATGGTTCCGGCGCCGACCACCGCGACCCGATCAACCATGGCTGCCTCCGTTGATCTCCACGCCCTGGCCGGTGACGTGGCTTGCGTAGTCGGAGGCGAGATAAACCATCAGACTGGCGACCTCGGCCGCTTCGGCGTAGCGGCCGTCCGGGATCGATGCCGCGCGTTTGGCGCGCAGCGCCGCCGCGTCGCCATGGCTCTCGTCGGCCTCGATGTCGCGGATCATCGGCGTGTCGACGGGGCCGGGGCAGACGGCGTTGACGCGCACGCCGCTGCGCGCGACTTCCAATGCGGCGCTCCTGGTGAGACCGAGCACGGCGTGTTTGCTCGCGGCGTAGGGCGCGAGATTGCGCACGCCGATATAGGCGCCGAGCGAGGCCGTGTTGACGACCGCGCCGCGCCCGCGCGCTACCATATGCGGCAGGACATGTTTGAGGCCCAGGAACACGCCGCGCACGTTGATCGCCATCACCTTGTCGAACATCTCGACGGGATAGTCGGCGAGCGGCAGCACCTCGCCCTGCCATCCCGCATTGTTCATGAAGACGTCGAGCCGTCCCCAGGCGCCGAGCGCCGCTTCGACGTAGCCGCGAACCGCGGCCTCGTCGCTCACGTCGGCGGCGACGAAGCGCGCCTCGCCGGGCATCGCCTGCGCCGTCGCGCGCGCGGCGGCCTCCGAGACATCGACCGCCAGCACCCGCGCGCCGGCCTGCGTGAGCGCGAGGCACACGGCGCGGCCAATGCCGCCGCCGGCGCCGGTGACGATCGCGACCTGTCCGGCGAAGTCGATCCTCATGGCTTGATCGCAGCGGCGGGCGCAGCGCGCAACGCGAAGCCGGAATAGCCCTCCTCCGCGCATGTGCGCAGAATGCGGCGATAGCCGCGCACGCCGCCGGAATAGGGCATGAACACGCGCGGCTTTCCCGCCACTTCGGCGCCGTTGTAGAAGGAGTTGGTCGTCATGTAGAGCGTCTCCTTGACGCGCTCGTTGACGTGATCGACCCAGGCGCGCTCGGCTTCCGGCGACGCCTCGAACTCCACCAGGCCCTGGCTGTCCATGGCGTTGAGCAGATCAGCGAGCCAGTCGATCTGCTCCTCGATCGACACCATCACATTGCTGAGCAGCGAGGGACTGCCGGGACCAACCACGATCAGCATGTTGGGAAAGCCGGCGACGCTGAGGCCGAGTTGACTGATCGGCCCATCGGCCCATTTCTGCCTGAGCGTGACGCCGCCGCGGCCAACAATATCAGGCTTCAGCAGCGATCCGGTAAAGGCGTCGAAGCCGGTGGCGAAAATGACGATGTCGAATTGCCTAGGTTTTTCCTGCGTGCGGATTCCTTCGGGCGTGAACTCGACGATGGGGAATTCCTTGAGATCGGCGAGTTCGACATTGTCGCGGTTGAACGCCTCGAAATAGCCGCTGTCGACCGAAGGCCGGCGGGCGGCGAAGGGGTGATCGTTGGGCGATAGCTTGGCGGCGACGACGGGATCACTCACGCGCTGCGCGATCTTGCGCCGGATGAACTCGGCCGCCGTGTCGTTGGCCGGCTTTGATAGCAGAATGTCGTGATAGGCGAGCGCGAAGCCGAAGCCCCAGCGGTTGTAGGCGGCCTCATAGACCTTCTCCCGCTCCTCGGCTGAGACTTCGAGCGCGGACTGGCGGTTGGGAGCGAAGCCGAGCCCGGTCGGGGAATTCCACGCCTGCTCGCGCCGGGCCCGGTAAGTGGCCTTGACCTCGCGATCCTCGGCTTGCGTGATCGGCGCGTTGACGGCGGGAACGGAGTAGTTGGCGGTCCGCTGAAACACCGTCAGATGTTTCGCCTTGGCCGCGATCACCGGCGTCATCTGCATGCCTGACGAACCGGTGCCGATGACCGCGACGCGCTTGCCGGCGAAGTCGATCTCGCGCCGCGGCCATTCGCCGCTGTGCAGGATCTCGCCACGAAACGAAGCCTGTCCGGGGTAGTCGGGCCGCTTGGTCGTCGAGAGCTGGCCGACCGCCATCACGAAATAGCGCGCAGACCATTGGCGCCCGTCCTGGGCCGTAATCGTCCAGCGGGCCGCCGCCTCGTCATAAACAGCCTGCTGCATGCGCGTGTTGAGGACGACGTCCTTGCGCAGATCGAAGCGGTCGGCGACGTGATGGATGTAGCGCAGAATCTCAGGCTGGGTCGCGTAGCGCTCGGACCACGTCCAATCCTGCTCCAACTCAGGCGAAAAGCTGTAGGAATAATCATAGCTTTCGACGTCGCAACGCGCGCCGGGATAGCCGTTGTGACGCCAGACGCCGCCGACGTCGTCGGACGCCTCCAGCACGACCGTCCGCTTGCCCATGCCGCGCAGGCGCCACAGCGCCCGCAATCCCGCAAATCCCGCCCCGATGACAACGACGTCCACGGTTTCCATATGTCCTCCCAGGCGCGACACTCGCCCAAACGAGACCTTTCGCCTCAGAAACATTCTTATCGTGGTAATAACCTACTCATGAGTATGATGCAACACTTTTCCGCTTATCGACGCTTTATGCGCTCAGGCGCGCGCGCGGCGCGGTTGAGCGCAGGCGCCAGCCATGCCGAGCAGCAGCTTGGTCATGGTCTCGGCGATTTCCTCTGAGGACAGCCGGCCATCGGGGCGGAACCAGAAGGCCGACCATGTCACCGCGCCGCCAATGCCGAGCGCCGCCAAGCCGGCGTCGTCGATCTCGAACTCGCCCGTCGCGACGCCGCGCTCCAGAAGCTTCGTCATCTTGCCGAAGAACTCGCGCCGCATTTCGCCGAGCCGCCGCGCATCGCTCGAATCGAGGTTCTTCTCCTCGCGCACATAGACGGCGATATGCTTCTGCACCCCGAGCACCGCCGTGACGTAATCGCGCGCGAAGGCCTCCAGGCTCTCGCGCGGGCCCTTGCGCCGCGCCAGCACCGCATCGAGCGCCTGCGAGGCGGCCAGCACGCCGCGCAGGCAGATTTCCGCCAGCAATTCCGCCTTGGAGCCGAAATTGGCGTAGACGAAGGGCTTGGTCATGCCTAAGCGGTCGGCGACCTCGTCGAGCGTCGTGTTTTCGTAGCCCTTGGCGTAAAACAGATCGACAGCCGCGCCGAGCGTGCGCTCGCGCTTCAGGGCGGCGACCTCTTCGCGGATCTTGACTGTGGCGACGCTTGGTTTGGCCATGATGTTTGTTTCCGGGTCGGACTGGGCCGAGGAATCATCGCGACAGGATATCCCTCACTTCGCGGAAATAGCGCAATCCGCTTCCGACGTCAGTAACCGTCACCTCGTGACGGACGTAGCGACGCTCCCGCTTCACGAACTTGTCGATCGCCTTCGCCGTGATCCTGACCGTCGCGCCGATCGGAATCGGCGCCAGAATTTCCGAATCGTGGAACGTATGGATCGAGCCGATGGCGAACGGCTTGGTGTGATCGAATTGCACCGACAGCACGAAATGCGAAACCAGCAGCGGCGGCGCGATGGCGCCGCCAAACGGGGACTCCCCGGCAATCGCCCAGGTGTTCATCCGCCAGCCTTCGTACCAGGAATTGTAATCCTCCACGGCGTCGGCGTAGAGGATCGCCAGTTCCGGCGTGATTGTGAGATCGCGCGACAGTTCGTCGCCGATCGCAATCATGTCCCAGTAGGTCTCGCATTTCTCTTCCAGACTCTGCACGAAGGCGCGGGTCTGCTCCACCTGAACCGAGGTCATCGGCCGAAGGTCGTCGGTCTGCGGTTGCCGGCTCACAATAGTCTCCTTCGTTGAGGGCGGGATCAGACGCCGACATCCACTTCGACGAAGCCGATGGTTTTGACCTCGCCCGCCTCGTTGTCGGCCCAAATCTCTGTCTTGAAGCGGAAGCCGTCGCCTTTCGGCGTCTTCTCGCGCACGACGCCGTGGGTGGCGATGATCTCGTTGGCGTAGGTCGAGGCGACATATTTGCATTGCATACGTGCGCCGCGGAAGAAGTCGGGCCCGAAATAGTTGACGCACATCTCTGCGAGATAGGCCGATGACATCTCGCCGGTCTGAATCGGCGCCTTCAGCCCGGTCTCGGCGGCGTAGACGGGGTCCCAGTGATTGGGGTTGAAACGTCCCCACAGCCGCGAGCCCATCAACTGAATGGCGGCCTTCTTCTTCACGCCGATAAGTTCGAACCCGACCGGCGTGTCGCGCGTCACGCGCGGCGGAGCGTCCATTGTCGTCATTGCGATTTCCTGACTAGCTGGATAGGCCAAGCTGCTTGATCGCCCGTTCGCTGAGCAGGAACTTGCGCGCCCGCCCCGAAGGCGTCGTCGGCAGATCCTCCATGGCGATCGGCAACACATATTTGGGAACCTTGAACCGCGCGAGCCGCTCGGCGCAAAGGCCAATCAACTCCTCCGGCGTCGCGGACTGGCCCCGCCGCAGCACGACGAACGCGGCTCCGGCCTCGCCCATTTTCCGGTCGGGAACGGGAACGACATGCGCCTGAAGCACCGCGGGATGGCTGACGAGCACATCCTCCACCTCGGTGGGCAGCACCTGTTCGGCCCCGCAGCGATAGGTCTCCTTGCGCCGACCCACCAGCGCGAGATAGCCGTCGGCGTCGAACCGCCCGAGGTCGCCGGTTCGGAACCAACCTTGCGCGTCGAACGCCTCGGCCGTCGCCTCGGGCTTGTTGTAATAGCCCTGCGTGACGCCTGGGCCTTTCGCCATCAGTTCGCCGACCTCGCCGGGGCCGCAAACGCGCCCCGTTTCGGGATCAACCACCCGATAGTCAACCAGCTTGCCGCCAAGTTCCGCATCGCCCGCCGGTCCGGCGTCGCGCAGCCGCCCGTTGCTGAACAGGCGCTCGCGCGGATCGTCGGGCCGTGTCAGCGTCGTCGTCGCCGTGACTTCCGTCATGCCGTAGCCGGTAGTGACTTCGACCGGATGCAGCAGGTCGAAGATGTCGTTCCAAATGCCAGGGGGCGAGCGCTGACCGGAAGAAATGACGGCGCGCAAACTCGCAAGCGCGCGCGGCCGCGCGCGTTGCTCGTCGAGCAGCGCGAGCGTCATCGTCGGCGCCAGCAGCACGTCGTCGGCGCGGTGCGCGTCGATGGCGTCGAGGGTTGCGGCCGGATCGAACTGAAGCTGCGGAATGATCGCCCCGCCGACGAATGGGACCGTCAGCATGCCCTCGACATAACCATAGACGTGATACATCGGCAGCGAGAACGTGACCCGCCAACCCTCATCGAAGGCGCGCGAATGGACGCTGCTGAAGGCCGCGCGCAGCAGCATGTCGTGGGTCAGCATCACGCCCTTCGGCGAGCCCGTCGTCCCCGAGGTGTAGATGAGATCGCAAACGGAATGGGGATCAGCGTCGGCAATTCCGATAAAGGGCGCGGACGTCTGCAACAGCGACGAAAAGGGCGTCGCGCCCGAGCGCGGCGTGTCGCCGGAGGCGGGGAAGACCACCACGCGCTTCAGCCGCGGCAGCGCTTCGCCTCCGCCCGAGCGCTCCCAGCCGGGCGCCAGTTCGTCGAGCGCTTTCAGATAATCGAGGCCGCGGAACCGATCCATGGTGACGAGCAGCGCCGCGTCGGACTGGCGCAGCACGTAGCCGAGCTCGTCGCGCCTATTGAGGAAATTGATCGGAACGCAGGTCGCGCCGACACGGGCGATCGCATATTTCAGCGCGACGAAATCGGGGAAATTGGCGAGCACGACGGCGACGTGATCGCCCCGCCGCACGCCCAACTCATGCAACGCGGCGGCGATGCGCTGCGAGCGCTGCCTGATCTCGGCGTAGGTCAGGCTTTGCGCGTCCGTCACGACATAATCGCGCATCGGAAACGCCGCCGCCGCATGATCCAGCGCCGCATCGATCGTGCGCGGCGTCCATCCGGGAAACCGCGCCCTTAAGGCCTCTTGCCGCTCCGCGACCGTCGCGAGCATTCGCCCGCCTCCTCC
>JAGWRL010000055.1 GCA_028876585.1 Pseudomonadota bacterium
CGGCGTCGAGGACCTCGCCCACCTGCCCGCGCCGCGCCGCGCCCACGCCAAGCCGAAGGCGCCCGCGGCCTCCGCGATCGGCGCGGCTCTGGCCGCGCTCGACGCGCATCAACCGCTCAACGCGCTGACCCGCGCCGTCCACGCCGCCGCCTGGTGCGACGCGCGCGGCGCCATCGCGCTGGCGCGCGAAGACGTCGGCCGCCACAACGCGCTCGACAAATGCATCGGCGCGTTGCTGCGCCGGGGCGCGGCGGCGCACGACGGCTTTTTCCTCGTCACCAGCCGCTGTTCCTATGAGATGGTCGCCAAGGCGGCCGCGTTCGGCGCGCAGGCGCTGGTCAGCGTCTCGGCCCCGACCTCGCTGGCGCTGCAATTGGCGCAGGCCGCCGGCCTCGCGCTTGTCGTCACCGCGCGGCGCGATGGCGCGCTGGCGTTCGAGCCCCTGGGAGTGCCTGCGTGAGCCACGCAAAGCTGGAAAAATTCGCCCATATGGCCAACCAGATCGGCGACGCCTTCATCGCGCAGGCGCCCGAACAGGC
Source organism: Pseudomonadota bacterium (assembly GCA_028876585.1). The sequence continues at coordinate 540 of JAGWRL010000055.1, forward strand.
GGCGCAGAACGCGGCGACGCATGTGCGGAAGTTCTGGACGCCGAAGATGATCGCGCAGACATTGGCGGCGCTCGACAGTCAACAGATTCGTCTCAACGAGACGGCGGCCGCGGGATTTGCTATCCTGCGCAAGGAATTCGCCGCCGCGGAATAAAACCGTCGCAGCTATCCAGGGGGGAAATTTATGACGGCGACATCAGCGCCCGCCAATTCCGGCCATAGTTGGTTGGATAAGGGGGCCACCATCGCAAAGCCCGGCTTCAACCGCTGGCTGGTGCCGCCGGCGGCGCTCGCCATCCACCTCTGCATTGGCATGTCCTACGGCCTCAGCGTGTTCTGGCTGCCGCTCAGCAAGGCGATCGGCGGCGCGGCGCCGGCCGAATGCAAGGACATGTCGGTGTGGGGGGCGCTGACGACGACGACCTGCAACTGGCGCGTCAGCGATCTGCTCGTCACCTTCACCATCGGCATCGTGATGCTTGGCCTGTCGGCCGCCCTGTTTGGCGGTTGGTTGGAGCGCGCCGGCCCGCGCAAGGCGGGGCTGGTGGCGGCGTTCTGCTGGGGCGGCGGCTTCCTGGGCGCCGCACTCGGCGTCTACGCGCACCAACTCTGGATGATCTGGCTGTTTCTCGGCTTCGTCGGCGGCATCGGGCTCGGCCTGGGCTACATCTCGCCGGTCTCGACGCTGGTCAAATGGTTCCCCGACCGGCGCGGCATGGCCACCGGCATGGCGATCATGGGCTTTGGCGGCGGCGCGATGATCGGCGCGCCGCTCGCCAACATGTTGATGACCCATTTCAAGACCGCCGATTCCGTCGGCGCCTGGCAGGCGATGGCGGTGATGGGCGTCGGCTATTTCGTGTTCATGTGCGCCGGCGCGCTCGGCTATCGCGTATCGCCCGAGGGCTGGCGGCCGGAGGGCTGGACGCCGCCGACCGACAAGGCGCATGCGATGATCACGCGCGATTACGTGGCGCTCAACGATGCGCACAAGACGCCGCAGTTCTGGTTCATCTGGGGCGTGTTGTGCCTGAACGTGTCGGCCGGCATCGGCGTGCTGGCGATGGCCTCTCCCATGTTACAGGAGATTTTCGGCGGCAGCCTGATCGGCCATCCCGAGACCGGTTTCTCCGCGCTCGACGCGGCGCAAAAGACCGACATCGCCAAGATCGCCGCCGGCTTCGTCGGGCTGTTGTCACTGTTCAACATCGCCGGTCGCTTCTTCTGGGCCTCGACGTCGGACAAGATCGGCCGCAAGGCGACCTATTACACCTTCTTCGTGCTCGGCATCGTGCTCTACGCCCTCGCGCCGACGCTGGCCCACGCCGGTCAGAAGGCGCTGTTCGTCGCCGCCGTCTGCGTCATCCTGTCGATGTACGGCGGCGGCTTCGCCACCGTGCCGGCCTATCTCGCCGACATTTTCGGCGCCCGCTTCGTCGGCGCCATCCACGGCCGGCTGTTGACCGCGTGGTCGACGGCGGGCGTCGTCGGCCCGTTGGTGGTCGGCTACATCAGAGACGCGCAAATCTCCGCCGGCGTCGAGCGGGCGCTGGTCTATGACCGCACGCTGTACATTCTCTCGGGCTTCCTCGTGGCGGGCCTGATCTGCAACGCTCTGGTGCGGCCGGTCGCATCGAAATGGCTGATGAAGGACGAGGGAGGCGCGCGGGCCGAGACGCGCGGCGGCGAAGGCCAATCGTTCGGCATCGGGCTCAGCGGCGGTTTCGGCGTCGGCTCCGCGTTGGCTTGGCTGGCGGTCGGCCTGCCGATCGCCTGGGGCGTTTGGCAGACGCTGCAAAGCGCGGTGCGCATCTTCCAGTAAAAGCAAGACGCCGGCGGGTTACGTCCCCAACACGCCCGCCGGCAGCCGCGCCAGCAGATCGCGTCCCGCCGCCGCGCCGATCTCGGCCGCGTCCCGCGCCCGCCCGGCGCGCTCGATCTCGAACGCCTGCGAGCCGTCGGCGCGATAGACCGCGCCGCGAAACCGCAACGCATCGCCGTCGAGCACGGCGTGGCCGGCGATCGGCGTCTTGCACGAGCCGTCGAGCACGGCGAGGAACGCGCGCTCGCACGCGAGCGCCTGTCCCGTCGCCGCATCGAGGATCGGCGCCAATGCGGCGAGCGCGGCGTGATTGTCGCCGCGCGCGGTGAGGCCGATCGCGCCCTGCCCGACGGCGGGCAGGAATTCCTCGACCGACAGCAACGCCGTCGCGCGATGCGCCAGACCTAAGCGCTTGAGCCCGGCGTAGGCCAGCAGCGTCGCGTCGATCTCGCCGCGCTCGGCCTTGTTGAGCCGGGTCTCGACATTGCCGCGCAGCAGGCCGACTTGCAGGTCCGGCCGCAGCCGCTTCGCCTGCGCCTGCCGTCGCAGCGAGGCGGTGCCGAGCGTGCCGCCTTGCGGCAGCCCCGCGAAACTGGTGGCGCGGGCGGAAATCAGCGCGTCGCGCACGTCCTCGCGCGCGAGATAGCCGGCGACGACAATTCCGTCGGGCAGCCGCGTCGGCAGGTCTTTTGAGGAATGCACCGCCAGCTCGATTTCGCCGCGCAGCATGGCGGCGTCGATCTCCTTGGTGAACAGCCCCTTGCCGCCGGATTCGCTCAGCGCGCGATCCTGGATCATGTCGCCGCTGGTCTTGATCACGACGATCTCGAACGCGGCCGCGTCCTCGCCGAGGGCGGCGGCGAGCCGGCGCTGCGTCTCGTGCGCCTGCGCGAGCGCCAGCGGCGAGCCGCGCGTGCCGATGCGGAGCCGGGCCATCTCAGGCCGCCAGACCGGAGAACATCTCGTCGGCGTAGGCGCGCATGTAATGCCGGAACCAGTAGGTATAGGCTTCGGGATGCGCGGCGATGCGGGCGCGCAGGTCGGCGCGCGACACCCATTCATAGCCGGAAACCTCGGCCGGATCGGGCGTCACCACGCCCTCGTATTCGCCCACGAACAGATGCACCACCTCGTCCTCGATCAGCCCATTGCCGACCTCGGCGCGGTAATGCGTGCGCAGCACGAATTTCAGCTCGCAATCGACCCCGAGTTCCTCGCGCAGGCGTCGGCGCGCGGCGTCATCGACCGGTTCGCCGGCGCGCGGATGGGTGCAGCAGGCGTTGGTCCACAGGCCGCCGGAGTGATATTTGCCGAACGCGCGCCGCTGCAACAACATGCGGGCGCGCCGGTCGAGCACGCAGACCGAAATCGCGCGATGGCGCAGGCCGCGTCGATGCGCTTCGAGTTTTGGCGCGAGGCCGATTTCGCGATCCGCCTCGTCGACCAGGATGATGTTTTCTTCGTCGTCTTTCATGCGCCCCACGCCAAAGCGTCGTCACGGGGCGCTGATATAGCGCAGTTGCGCCGGCGCCGAAACCGCGCCACGCCGTCAAACGGTGAGCGCGTCGTCGGCGAGATAATGCGTCAGCGTGTCGTAGACGGCGCCGCCGGCGGGCGCGTCGGCCGGGGGCGAATCGGGCGCGGCGGCGCTGTCGTGATACAGATCGGCGGCGTTCGACAGCCGCCCGAAATTGCCGGTCCACAGCGGGGCGGCGGGCTCGCTCGCGGGCTGCCCGGCGCAGCGCTCGACCAGCACCTCCATCTCCAGCGCGTCGGCGGCGGCGCGCGCGCGCTCGATGTCGCCGTCGCGCACCGCCAGCAGCAACACGTTGAGATGGCCGAAGAAATCGAACAGGCCGGGATCGGGCGGCGGCTCCTCGGCGCCGGCCCCGAGACGCCAAATCTGCGATTTGAAGCGATTGGCGAAATCGACGTCGAAGGCCGCGCCTTCTTCGTGGGGCGGCGGCGCGGCGTCGGGCTCGCGGGCGTGCGGCGGATCGTCCGGCGCGCGGCGATCGCCGGCGCGGTGGCGTTTATCGCGCGTGACGTCGGTCACGGCGCCCAGACCCGGCACAAACATCGCGAAATCTCCTGTCGGCAAGCCTCCAAACGACACGAAACGCCATCCCACCCATCGCTCGCGCAGCTTGCGCGAGGCTGACCGGCGCGGCGGCGTGATTACGCAATCTTGAACATTTGCGCCGGGGCGAGAATTTCTATTCCCACCCGCCCCCTCGCCCGGATACCAAGCGCGTGATGCGCGCATTCGCCGACCCCCTCCCCATCGACGACGCCCTGCCCGCGCTAACGCAAGCGCTGGCGGCGGGGGCGCGCGCGGTGCTGGTCGCCCCGCCCGGCGCCGGCAAGACCACGCGGGTGCCGCTGGCGCTGCTCGACGAACCGTTCGCGCGCGCCGGCAAAATCCTGGTGCTGGAGCCGCGCCGGCTCGCCGCGCGCGCCGCCGCGCAGCGCATGGCGGCGAGCCTGGGGGAGAGCGTCGGCGGGACGGTCGGCCTGCGCGTGCGGTTGCAAAGCCTCGTCAGCGCGAAAACCCGGATCGAGGTCGTCACCGAGGGCGTGTTCGCGCGCATGATCGTCGACGATCCCGAATTGACGGGCGTCGCCGCCGTGCTGTTCGACGAGTTCCACGAACGCTCGCTCGACGCCGATCTCGGCCTCGCCTTCGCCCTCGACGCGCAGGCGGCTTTGCGCGAGGACCTGCGCATCCTCGTGATGTCGGCGACGCTCGACGGCGCGCGGGTGGCCAAACTGATGCAGGGGGCGGCGGAGATCGAGAGCGCCGGCCGCGCCTTTCCCGTCGAGACGCGCTATCTCGGCCGCGATCCGGCGCAGCGCATCGAGGAGCAGATGACGCGCGCCATTCTCGCCGCGCTCGCCGACGAACGCGGCTCGATCCTCGCCTTCCTGCCCGGCCAGGGCGAAATCCTGCGCACCGCCGCCGCGCTCGCCGAGCGGATCAGGGACCCCAACGTCGAGATCGCGCCGCTTTACGGCGCGCTCGACGCCCGCGCGCAGGATCGCGCCGTCGCGCCGGCCGCGCCGGACCGGCGAAAAATCGTGCTCGCCACCTCGATCGCGGAAACCTCGCTGACCATCGAAGGCGTGCGGGTGGTGATCGATTCCGGGCTGATGCGCGCGCCCCGGTTCGAGCCGGACCTCGGCCTGACCCGGCTCGAAACCGTGCGCGTCTCGCGCGCCAACGCCGATCAGCGGCGCGGCCGCGCCGGGCGGGTCGAGCCGGGAATCTGCTTTCGGCTGTGGGAGGAAACCGCCAACGGCGGCCTCGCCCCCTATGCGCAGCCGGAAATCCTGGCCGCCGATCTCTCCGGCCTCGCGCTCGATCTGGCCTTGTGGGGCGTCGCCGACCCCGCCGCGCTCGCCTTTCTCGATCCCCCGCCGCGCGCGGCGATGGCGGAGGCGCGGGCGCTGCTGACGCGGCTCGGCGCGCTCGACGGCGGGGGCCAAGTCACCGACGAAGGCCGCGCCATCGCCCGGCTGGCGCTGCCGCCCCGCCTCGCCCGGATGCTGGTCGAGGCCGCGCGCGAAGGCGCGGGGCCCGAGGCCGCCGAGATCGCCACCCTGGTCAGCGAACACGGCCTGGGCGGCGCCTCGGTCGACCTGACCGAGCGGCTCGCCGCCTTCCGCCGCGACCGTTCGCCGCGCGCCGAGGACGCGCGCCGGCTGGCGCGAAACCTCGCCCAGCGCGCGGCGCCCCCCCACCCCAACCCAAAAGGGGGGAGGGAGCCGCCGGGCGTCTGGCTCGCCCGCGCCTTCCCCGAGCGGATCGCGCGGGCGAGGGGCAAGCGCGGCGAGTTTCTGATGGCCAACGGGCGCGCCGGCGCGGTCGAGCCGCATGATGCGCTCGCCGGCGCTGCCTTTCTGGCGGTGGGCGAGATCGCCGGCCGCGCCGGCGCCGCCCGCATCCTGCTCGCCGCGCCGCTGACGCTGGAGGAGGTCGAGACGCTCGGCGCCGGCGCGATCGAGACCGCCGACGAACTGACTTTTGACCGCGCCGCCGCCGCACTGCGGATGCGCCGACGCCGGCGCCTCGGCGCGCTCACTTTGTCCGAGCAGACCCTGCCCGTCCCCGCCGACGAGGCCGCCGCGCTCGCGCTGGCGCGCGGCGTGCTGGCGCTCGGCGTCGAGCGCCTGCCCTGGACCAAGCCGCTGCGGCAATGGCGCGACCGGGTGGCGTTCCTGCGCCGCGCCGAGCCGGAGTTTTGGCCCGATCTCTCCGACGCGGCGCTGGCGGCCTCGCCCGATTGGCTCGCGCCCTATCTCGTCGGCCGCGCCTCGCTCGCCGACATCGGCGCCGACGATCTCGCCCTGGCCCTGAAAGCCCCGCTCGATTACGCCGCGCAGCAGCGGCTGGAGCGCGAGGCGCCGACCCATTTCACCGCGCCCACCGGCAATGCCTTCGCCGTCGATTACGAGGCCGACGGCGGCCCGGCGATTTCGCTCAGGGTGCAGGAACTGTTCGGCCTGACCGAACATCCCGCGCTGGCGGGCAGGCGGGCGCCGCTGACGCTGCACCTCTTGTCGCCGGCGCATCGGCCGATCCAGATCACCCGCGACCTGCCCGGTTTCTGGCGCGGCTCCTGGGCCTCGGTGCGCGCCGACCTGCGTGGCCGCTATCCCCGCCACGTCTGGCCGGAAAACCCGGCTGAGGCCGTCGCCACCGCGCGGGCGAAACCTAGGGGGACGTGAGCCGGTGGCGTGCTGCCTTGCGGCGGCGCGTTTTCTGCTAACCTGGCGCCGGATCGACGCAGCCGCAGCGGCGCGTTCGGGGGGCTCAATGTCGGACACGCGCGTTTCCTCTGCCGTCAATCCCTGGTTTGCGCTCTGGTTTCGGCCCCGCGCCGCGATCGATGCGGCGCTCGCGCGCGGCCCCGGCGCGACCCCGTTGCTGATCGCGGTGGCGGCCGCCCTGTTCGGCGCGATCACGGCGCTGGCGGATAATGCGGCGCTGGAGGCGGCGTGGCCGGGACCCCGGACCTGGATCGTCGCCGCCGCCGCCGCCGCGATCATCGTCGCGCTGGCTGTCGTGGGCTACTATCTCAACGGCTGGCTGCTCAACGCCGCCGCGCATCTCTTCGCCGGACGCGGCACGGCGCGGGCGACGCGCGCGGCCGTCGCCTGGAGCGTGGTCCCGCTGCTCGCCGTCGACCTCGTCGTTTTGGCGTCGGTCTGGATGTGGCCGGGATCGGCCGCGCCGGCCGGCTGGCAGGTCGCGATGTCGGGGGTGCGGGTCTTCGCCTCGCTGTGGTCGCTCGGGCTCGCCTTGTCGATGCTCGGGCATGTGCAGGGGTTTGACGGATATCGCGCCTTCGCCGCCTTGCTGATCGGTTCGCTGCTGCCCGCGCTCGTCATCGCCCTGCTCGTGCGCGCCTTCCTGCTCCAGCCGTTCAACACGCCGAGCGGCTCGATGGCGCCGACGCTGTTGAACGGCGATTACGTCTTCGCCGGCAAGGCGGATTACGGCTACGGCCGCTATTCCTTTCCCTTCGATCTGTTCTCATTTCGCGGACGAATCCTTGGCCATGCGCCGGCGCGCGGCGACGTCGTCGTCTTTCGCCATAACGACCAGGATTGGGTGAAGCGCATCGTCGGGCTGCCGGGCGAGACCGTGCAGTTGCAGGCAGGGCGGCTCTATATCGACGGCCAGATGATTGAGCGGCGCGCGGTCGCGCCCGATCCCGACCTGCTCGACGCCCTGGGCAAGCCGATGACCGCGCCGACTTACGAGGAGCAATTGCCGGGCGGCGCGGCTCACCTCATCGTGCAATTGCACGGCGACGACGGCCCGGGATCGAACACGAAGCCGTTCGATATCCCGCAGGATTCCTATTTCGTGCTGGGCGACAACCGCGACAATTCGACGGATTCGCGGATGGCCGGGGTCGGGTTCGTCGCGTTCGACGACCTGATCGGCCGCGCCGATCTGATTTTCTTTTCCCGCGCCGACGCCCCGCCGCGCCCCCGGTTCGACAGGGTGGGGACGCGGGTGAGATAGCGGGCGCATTCCTGGCGGCGCGCGGCCGCTCTTGCCGGCGCCGCCCGCGTCCGGCTTGGGCGCAAGCGCAACGCGTCCGCCATCCGCCCTATGGCCAGTCGCCGGAATGGGCGCAGCGGCGCGTCAGGCGGATTCAGGCGGAGGAGGACGATATCGGCTGCCCGCGCTGAGGCGGAACCCCGACTTTCCGCGCCCGCGCCGATCTGGCATAGGCTCGCGGCCATGAACGCGATGCTTCCCAGCGACAATTTCGACGCGGCCCTGCGCGGCGCGGCGCGTGCGGCGGCCGACTGGCTGATCGCCGACCAGCGGCCCGACGGCCATTGGGTCGCGCGCGCCGACAGCAACGCCTGCATGGAGGCGCAATGGTGCCTGGCTTTGTGGGTCCTCGGGCTGGAGGATCACCCGTTGCGTCCGCGCCTGGGCGCCGCGATATTGCAGACCCAGCGCCCCGACGGCGCCTGGGCGATCTATCACGACGCCGCCAACGGCGACATCAACACCACCGTCGAAGCCTACGCCGCGCTGCGCTCGCTGGGCTTTGCCGATTCCGAGCCGGCGCTGACCCGGGCGCGGCGCTGGATCGAGTCCAAGGGCGGGTTGCGCAACATCCGCGTGTTCACCCGCTACTGGCTCGCCCTGATCGGCGAATGGCCGTGGGAGGCGACGCCGAACCTGCCGCCGGAGGTGATCTGGTTCCCGCTGTGGTTTCCGTTCTCGATCTATAATTTCGCGCAATGGGCGCGCGCGACCTTGATGCCGATCGCCCTGCTCTCGGCGCGGCGGCCGAGTCGGCCGCTGCCCGCGCAAAACCGGCTCGACGCGCTGTTCCCCGGGGGCCGCGCGGCGTTCGACTATGCGCTGCCGAAAAAGGCCGACGCCGGCGGCTGGGACCGCTTCTTCCGCGCCGCCGACAAAGTGTTGCACGCGCTGCAATCCTTCGGCGCCCGCCATCGCCTCGCGCTCTGGCGTCCCGCCGCCGTGGCGCGCTCGACCGAGTGGATCGTGCGCCACCAAGACGCCGACGGCGCCTGGGGCGGCATCCAGCCGCCGTGGATCTACTCGCTGATGGCGCTACGCGTCGAAGGCTATGCGCTCGACCATCCCGTGCTCGCCAAGGGGCTGGCCGGCCTCGACGATCCCGCCTGGCGCCATGACGAGGGCGCGGCGACCTTCATCGGCGCCACCAATTCCCCCGTGTGGGACACGATGCTGGTGCTGCTCGCCTTCGACGACGCGGAATTGTCGGGCGAATATCCGGCGCAGGTCGAGCAGGCGGCGCAATGGCTGCTGGCGCGGCAGGTGCGGGTCAAGGGCGATTGGAGCGTGAAACTGCCCGATGTCGAGCCGGGCGGCTGGGCGTTCGAATATTGCAACAATGCCTATCCCGACATCGACGACACGGCGGTGGCGCTGATCGCGCTGGCGCCGTTCCGCAACGATGCGAAATTCAAGGCGCGGGGCATCGACGAGGCGTTCGCGCGCGCGGTCGACTGGTTGATCGCGATGCAGAGCCGCGGCGGCGGCTGGGGCGCGTTCGACAAGGACAACGACAAGACGCTGCTGACCAAGATTCCGTTCTGCGATTTCGGCGAGGCGCTCGATCCGCCCTCGGTCGATGTCACCGCGCATGTGATCGAGGCGTTCGCCAAACTGGGGATTTCCCGCGCCCACCCGGCGATGGCGCGCGCTCTTGCCTGGATGAAAGCCGAGCAGGAGGCGGATGGGGCGTGGTTCGGCCGCTGGGGCGTCAATTATCTCTACGGCACGGCGGCGGCGTTGCCGGCGCTGGCGGCGATCGGCGAGGACATGAGCGCGACCTATGTCGGGCGCGCCTGCGACTGGGTGGTCTCGCGCCAGCAGGAAAACGGCGGCTGGGGCGAAAGCTGCGCCTCCTACATGGACTTGAACAGCGCCGGGCGCGGCGCCACCACCGCCTCGCAGACCGCCTGGGGCCTGATGGCGCTGCTCGCCGCCAATCGCGAGCGGGATCGCGAGGCGATCGAGCGCGGTTGCCTCTATCTGATCGAGCGGCAGAAGGACGGGACCTGGGTCGAGCCGCATTACACCGGCACGGGTTTTCCCGGCTACGGCGTCGGCCAGACCATCAAGCTGACCGACCCCAATCTGTCGAAGAAACTGATGCAGGGGCCGGAACTTTCCCGCGCGTTCATGCTGCGCTACCGCCTCTATCGCCATTACTTCCCGCTGATGGCGCTCGGGCGCGCCGCGCGGGTGTTCGCCCCCGCCCGCGCGGCTTTTGCAGCGGCGCTGGCGGCGCGGTGACCGTTCTCTCCGTCACCGCGCCGATCTTCCTCGTCATCGCGCTCGGCTTTCTCGCCGTGCGCTCCGGCCTGATCGGCGACAGCGACGTGCGCGCGCTCGGCGGTTTTGTGCTGCGCGTCGCCATGCCGGCGCTGATCTTCAACGCGCTGTCGCGCCGCCCTTTGGCCGAGATCGCCGATGCGCGGCTCATCGGCGCCTATGCCGGCGCGTCGCTGATCGCGTTCGCGCTGCTGTTCGCGCTGTTCGCGCGCGGCGGACGCGCCCGCGCGGCTTGCCGAGCGCTCGGCGGCGCGGCGCCCAACAGCGGCTTTGTCGGCTTCCCCATCGCCACGCTGCTGATCGGCCCGAAGGCGACGATCGCGCTGGCTTTATGCCTGATCGTCGAGAATGTGATGACGATCCCGCTCGCGCTCGTCCTGGCCGAGAGCGGCTCGTCGGGGCGAAAGCTGACTGTGCGCGAGCTTGTCGTCCGGCTCGCCCGCAATCCGCTGATGATCGCGATCGCCTTGGGCGCCGCCGCCTCGCTGGCGGGCCTCGCGCCGCCGGCGCCGATCGGGCGCGCCATCGACCTGCTGGCCGCCGCCGCGCCGGGTGCGGCTCTGTTCGCCATCGGCGGCGGGCTGGTCGGCCTGGACTTCCGCGCTGAGAGGCGCGAGATCGCGCCGGTGGCGACGGTGAAGCTGCTGCTGCACCCGCTCGCTCTGCTGGCGCTGACGCGGCTCGCGGGGGCGGGCGATCCGGACGTGGCGCGGGCGATGCTGGTGATGGCGAGCGCCCCGGCGTTCTCGATCTATCCGCTGATCTGCCGTCAGTTCGGACAGGAGCGGGCGGGCGCGGCGATCCTGCTGGTCGAGACGGCGCTGGCGTTTCCCACCATGTCGGCCTGGGCGCTTGTGTTCTAGGGCCCGCGCCGCTTAAACAGCCGCCTCCAAAGGAGACCCCAACGTGGACGCCTTCGAGCCCAAATCCGATTTCCTGCGCGTGCTGCGCGAGCGCGGCTTCGTGCATCAATGCTCGGACTGGGCCGGCCTCGACGCCAAGGCGGCGTCGGGCGAACTCGTCGCCTATATCGGCTTCGACGCCACCGGGCCGTCGCTGCATGTCGGCCACCTCATGCAGATCTACATGCTGCACTGGCTGCAGGAAAACGGCGGCAAGCCGATCGCGCTGATGGGCGGCGGCACGACGATGGTCGGCGACCCCTCCGGCAAGGACGAAAGCCGCAAGCTGTTGTCGGTCGAGCAGATCGAATCCAACAAGGCCAACATCCGCAAGAGTTTCGACCGCTTCCTGCGCTTCGGCGAGGCCAAGACCGACGCCATCATGGCCGACAACGCGGAATGGCTGACCAAGCTCAACTACATCGAGTTCCTGCGCGACGTCGGCCGCCATTTCTCGGTCAACCGCATGTTGTCGATGGATTCGGTGAAGATGCGGCTGGAGCGCGAGCAGGAGCTGTCGTTCATCGAATTCAACTACATGTGCCTGCAATCCTACGACTTTGTCGAACTCAACCGCCGCTACGGCTGCGCGCTGCAGATGGGCGGCTCCGACCAGTGGGGCAACATCGTCATGGGCGCCGATCTCGGCCGCCGCCTGGGCACGCCGCAGCTTTATGCGCTGACCTCGCCGCTCATCACCACGGCCTCGGGCGCCAAGATGGGCAAGACGGCGGCGGGCGCGGTCTGGCTCGACGCTTCGATGCTGAGCCCCTACGATTACTGGCAGTTCTGGCGCAACACCGAGGACGCCGACGTCGAGCGATTCCTCAAGCTGTTCACGCTGCTGCCGATGGACGAAATCGCCCGGCTCGGCGCGCTTCAGGGCGCTGACATCAACGAGGCCAAGAAGACGCTGGCGACCGAGGCGACCGCGCTGCTGCACGGCCGCGAGGCGGCCGAAGCCGCCGCCGAGACCGCGCGCAAGACGTTCGAGGAAGGCGTGGCCGCCGAGACGCTGCCGAGCATAGACGTCTCCGCTTCCGAGTTCGACGCCGGCATCGGGGCGCTTTCGGCCTTCGTGCGCGCCCGGCTCGTCGCCTCGACGGGCGAGGCGCGGCGCCAGATTCGCGGCGGCGGCCTGCGCGTCAACGACGAGGCGCTCGCCGACGAGAAGGCGCTGATCGGGCGCGACGCCTTGCGTGACGGCGTCGTCAAGCTGTCGCTCGGCCGCAAGAAGCATGTGTTGCTGCGGGCGATCTGATAGACCCGTTGCACGTCTAACCGGGTTGGGGCTTCCACTGCCTGTGTTCTCAGATGAACCAGCGCTGCCGACCGCTCCGATTGGAGCCAACGTCGCTCGACCATAGCGCATTGACCTACTTCAGGGCTGTCCACCGAGGACGAATCGCGATGAAATCCGAAGATGCATGGACATCCGCAGCAGCCGCCTACAATGAATTCGAGAGGTGCTGGAACGATCCCAACGCCACGCGGTTTGAATTGCCCGCAATCGGCGTCAACGACATATTGGCCAAGCGCTACAGGATGAGTCCGCCAACCAATCTGACGCGCTCCATGATTTGGGATATGGAATGCAAGAAGGCTTTGGATCCTTCGACCTACGTTCCCTACGTCATCTCGCAGGCTGGGCTCTTGGCGCGGCGTAAACTAAGCGACGGCTGCGACCATTTTATTCGCTGGTCGACGCAGAAGGCATGGCTCAGCGAGCGGCAGGGTCAAGTCATCGAGTCGATATTTGTCGATCATAGCAGCCAGAGAATCATCTTTCTTGGGATCGCCAAAGCGATAGCCGAGGACGGGCGGACGATCTCAGCGGTTGATTATCAGCCACTGGTTCATGTCGAACACGCGGCCGGTGGGCCGGAGCATAATCCGCACAATCTCTGGAGAATCGTATTTCTCACCGAAAGGAAGGACGAGCGTTACACTCACCCATTTGACCAGATGGCGTTGGCCGGGTTTCTTCCGGGTTATCTGGAAATCTACATCCAGAAAGA
>JAGWRL010000056.1 GCA_028876585.1 Pseudomonadota bacterium
CGTCGCGCAGGCGCTGGCCGCGCTTTAGGGCGATTTCCGCTCGGATGGCATCGGCCTGCGTCATTCCCGCGAAAGCGGGAATCCAGCGGGATGCGACGCGCCCTGGCCCCTGGATCCCCGCTTTCGCGGGGATGACAAGGAGACGGCGCTTCAACTTGATCGGAAGGCGCTCTAAGGCGCCGGCGTCACGTCGAGCAGATCATAGCCCTTGGCGCGATAAATCAGCACGGAGGCGAGCCAGCTCAGCGCGAACACGCCGATGATGAGATAGCCGAGCACGCCGAAATTGTCGTTGAGCGCGCCGACAATATCCCAGAACGGCCCCGCCAGCTCGAACTGGTCGCCGATCAGCCCCAGCGTCTCGATGCCGCCGATCAACACCGCGATCAGCACCGACACGGCGGTGATGGTGATGTTGTAATAGAGCTTGCGGATCGGCTTCATGAACGCCCAGCCATAGGCGCCCAGCATCAGCACGCCGTCGCTCGTGTCCACCAGCGTCATCGCCGCGGTGAACAAGGCGGGCAACACGAACAGCGTCGCCAGCGAGGCGCCATTGGCGGCCTGCGTGGCGGAAATGCCGAACAACGCCACCTCGGTCGCGGTGTCGAAGCCGAGCCCGAACAGGAAGCCGATCGGGAACAGGTGCCAGCTCTTCGTCACCAGCGCGAACAGCGGCCGGAACAGGCGGGCGAGAAAGCCGCGACTGTTGAGCAGAATGTCGAAATCGTCGTCCGAGAACGGTTCGCCGCGCTTGACCGCCTGGAACGTGCGCCAGACCGAGATCAGCACGACGATGTTGAACGCCGCGAGCAGGAACAGGAACAGCGCCGAAGCGCCGGCGCTGACGAGGCCGCCCCAGGCTTTCAGCCCCTCGACCTCCGCGTTCGCCTTCGCGGCGGCGAAGCCGACCGCCAGCGACAGCAAAACCACCGCGGCCGCGTGGCCGAGCGAGAAGAACAGCCCGACGCCGACCGGCCGGCCGCCCTGCTGCATCAACTTGCGGGTGGAATTGTCGATCGCGGCGATGTGGTCGGCGTCGACAGCGTGGCGCAGCCCAAAGCTGTAGGCCAGAAACGCCGAACCAAACAGCACCGCGTTGTCGCGCAGCGCGAAGAAGGCCCAGACCCAGACCCCGACATTGGCGGCGGCGAGCGCGCCGTAAAGCGCGATCAACCGACCGCGCAGTTTGGAATCGCTCGCATTCCATAAACGAGACAGAAAACCCCGCATGACGCCCTCGCATGCTTATGGCCTCGACGACGCGGCTGAATCTCGCGCGGCCCGACGAAATCGGTCCGCGCGCGAAACGGCCGCGCTGATGGCAGGTCTCCTGGCTCGCGGGTCGTCGCGCCTCGCGGGCCTTCCCAAAGCCCGGAAGCTTCAGTGGCCATGGTTGCGAGGCGCTCGCCGCTAACAGTTGCGGGGGCAGCCGCGGCTTACGGGGTGAGCCGTTTCCGCGTTCCCTTTTCATCTCCGGGTGGGAGAACCATCGCCATGAGGGATAGCGCGCGCGGCGGGGCGTTGACAAGCGCCGCCGGGCGTCGCCACTAGGCGGGCGAGCGCGAGCGAGGGCGAACATGCGGCTGCACATCATCAATCCCAACACCACGGCGTCGATGACGCGCAAGATCGGCGCCGCCGCCCGCGCCATCGCGCGGCCCGACACCGAGATCGTCGCGGTCAATCCGGAATTCGGCCCCGCCAGCATCGAGGGCTATTTCGACGAGGCGTTTTCGCTGCCCGGCCTGCTCGACGAGATCGGCAAGGCGCCCGAGGCGGACGCGTTCGTGATCGCCTGTTTCGACGACACCGGGCTGGAGGCGGCGCGCTGCGCGACAGCGGCGCCGGTGATCGGCATCGGCGAAGCGGCGTTCCATATGGCGGGGCTGATCGCGGAGAAATTCTCCGTCGTCACCACGCTGTCGCGCTCGATCGTCCCTATCGAGCGCAACCTCAGCAAATACGGCCTGATCACGCGCTGCGCCCGCGTCCGCGCGGCCGAAGTTCCGGTGCTGGCGCTGGAGGAGGAAGGCTCCGACGCGCGCCGCCGGATCGAGGCGGAAATCGCGCGCGCGCTCGAACAGGACGGCGCGGAGGCGATTGTGCTTGGCTGCGCCGGCATGGCCGATCTCGCCCGGGCGCTGGGCGAGATGTTCGCCGTGCCGGTGCTGGACGGGGTCGCCTGCGCGGTGGCGCTGGCGGAAAGCGCGGTGCGGCTCGGCCTGCGCACTTCGAAGCGCAACACCTACGCCGCGCCGCGCGCCAAGACTTACACCGGCGCCTTCGCGCGCTTCGCGCCGCGCTGAGCCTTCAACCCGCCGAGCGCGCAGACGATCTCCCATTCCTCATCGGTCACCGGCTGCACCGACAGCCGGGAATTGACCACCAGCGCCATCTTGGCGAGCCTCGGCTCCGCCTTGGCCGCCTCCAGCGTCAGCGGCCGGGGCAAAGGCTCGACGGCGCGAATGTCGACCATGCCGAACTTGCCGGTCGCGTCGCTCGGATCGGGCCGATAGAGCGCGCTGACCTCGACCACGCCGACCACCGCCTTGCCCTCGTTGGAATGGTAGAAAAAGCCGCGCTCGCCAAGCTTCATCGCCATCATGTTGAGCTTGGCGGAATGGTTGCGCACGCCGCTCCATTCGGTGCCGCCCTCCTCGGCGAGCCTGGCGAAGGAGAACACTGAGGGTTCGCTCTTGAACAACCAATGCGCCATGCGGGGTCTCGGGCTTGTGGAGGCCGCAGTCTAGAGCAATCCGCGCGGCGGGGAAATCGCGCGGCTCACGTCATTTTGCGTCCTGAAATGGCTGGGTGCCCGTACGGCGCCGCTGGCGCGGGTTGGCTTTGTCGTGATTGACGTAAATTGAGACATGCGAGAAAATTTATGCCGCAAACGGAGACGTTGTGCTTGCGAATGCGCTGATTTTGCCTCAAGGGAACCGAAGCAAACCCCCAAACGCACGGGAGGCGATATGGACGATCTCAAATTCGGCAAGCGCAACAAGCGCGGCGACTGGGCCCCCGACGCGCCGGCGCAGACCGCGCCGCTGTTCGCCTTGCCGCCGCGCCCGCTGGCGCTGATCAAATGGCTGCCGCATTATTTCCTGCCCTACAACCTGCTGTTCGCGCTGTCGGCGCTCGCGTGGTGGAAATGGGCGCTGCCTGACGTCGAGACGATGAAGACGCTGCAATGGGGCTGGATTTTGCGCCTGCTGGTCATCAACGGCGTCGCGATGTTGCTGTTCTACGGCGCGTTCGAGTGGCGGCTCTACCGCCGCCGCGCCCAGGGCGACCGCTTCAAATACAATGGCAAGTTTCCCGGCGACGTCGAAAGCGACGTGTTCATGTTCAAGAGCCAGAACGTCGACAGCCTGATCCGCGCCTTCGGCGGCGGGCTGCCGATCTGGACCGCGATCGAGGTCGTCATCCTCGTCGCCTTCGCCAGGGGTTACGTCCCGTGGCTGAGCTTCGCGCAGCATCCGCTCTATCTCGCGCTGCTGGCGCTGCTGGTTCCGATGATCCACGAGGTCCATTTCTTCGTGCTGCACCGGGCGCTGCATTGGCCGCCGCTCTACAAATGGGTGCATTCGGTGCATCACAATTCCGTCAACCCGTCGCCGTGGTCGTCGCTGTCGATGCATCCGGTCGAGCTGATCGGCTATCTCGGCGTCGCCTTCTGGCATCTCATCCTGCCGTCGAACCCGGTGCTGGCGCTCTACCAGCTGCATTTCGCCGGTTTCGGGGCCATTCCCGGCCATATCGGCTTCGACAAGGTTGAGCTGAGCGAAGGCGTCGCCGTCGATAGCCACGCCTATATCCACTACCTCCACCACAAATATTTCGAGGTGAATTACGGCGACGGCCTGATCCCGTTCGACAAATGGTTCGGAACGTTCCACGATGGGTCGCGCGAAGGCGAGGCGCGGATGCAGGCGCGCTGGGAAGCCAAGCGCAGCCGCGCCCCCGCCTGAGGCCCGAAATATTCACGCCGGTTGAATTATTCTGCTTGCATCTCGGCGCGTGATTTGTCATCGATAACGCCGCCAAGCTCGCGCCGCCCCTTCGGACGGCGCGTTCATGTCAAAAAAAGCGGCCGCGCTCCGGCGCCGGACGATCACGGGGGGGAATGGGTCGCCGCATGGACAGCGCGGGACAAAACATCGCCGCAACGGCGCCGCCCGGCGGCTGGCTGGTCGAAATGCGCGCCATCCAGAAGCATTTTCCCGGCGTGCACGCGTTGCGCGGCGCGCGCTTCGATTTGCGCGCCGGCGAGGTTCATGCGCTGATGGGCGAGAACGGCGCCGGCAAATCGACGCTGATGAAGGTGCTGACCGGCGTCAACCAACCCGATTCCGGCGAGATTCTCGTCGAGGGCAAGCCGGTGACCCTGCCCGGCCCGCGCGCGGCGCAAGACCTCGGCGTCAGCATCATCCATCAGGAACTGCACCTGATGAGCCATCTCTCGGCGGCGCAGAACATTTTCGTCGGCCGCGAGCCGCGCCGCATGTTCGGCTGGTTCACCGACGACGGCAAGGCCAACGCGGACGCCGCCGCGCTGTTCAAGCGGATGAAGATCGACATCGACCCCAGGGGCGAGGTCGGCCACATGACGGTCGCGCGCCAGCAACTGGTCGAGATCGCCAAGGCGCTGTCGTTCAACTCCAAAGTGCTGATCATGGATGAGCCGACCTCGGCGCTCAACGACACCGAGGTCGATCATCTGTTCGCCATCATCGCCGATCTCAAGGCGCACGGCGTCGGCATCGTCTACATCACGCACAAGATGGACGAGGTGAAACGCATCGCCGACCGCGTCACCGTTATGCGCGACGGCGAGACCATCGACACGCTGCCGGCGGCGGCAACGCCGATCTCGCAGATCATCTCGTTGATGGTCGGCCGCGACCTCGCCGACGCGACGCGGGCGCAGGGCGGCGGCGGTGGCGAGGAGGCGCTGCGGGTCGTCGGCCTCAATCGCGGCGCGGCGATCCGCGACGTCAGTTTCAGCCTGCGCAAGGGCGAGATTCTCGGCTTCGCCGGCCTGATGGGGGCCGGACGCACCGAAGTGGCGCGCGCCATTTTCGGCGCCGATCCGATCGACAGCGGCGAGATATTCATTCACGGCCAGAAGCGCCGCATCGCCACGCCGTCGGACGCGGTGCGCCACGGCCTCGCCTATCTCAGCGAGGACCGCAAGCGTTACGGCCTGGTCACGCCGATGTCGGTCGGCGCCAATGTGACGATGGCGTCGTGGCCGCGCTTCACCAGCGCAAAGGTGTTCATGCGCGACGGCGCGCTGCGCAAGACGGCGGGCGAATATGTCAACCTGCTGAAAGTGAAAACGCCGTCGGTCGATCAGGAAACGCGATTGTTGTCGGGCGGCAATCAGCAGAAGGTGGTGATCGCCAAATGGTTGCTGCGCGATTGCGACATCCTGTTCTTCGACGAGCCGACGCGCGGCATCGACGTCGGCGCCAAGGC
>JAGWRL010000057.1 GCA_028876585.1 Pseudomonadota bacterium
GCCTCGGTGGAGGCCAGCTCCTGCGTTTGAATGTCGAGATCGGCCGCCTTGTCGAGCCCGCGCGCCTTGGCGACGACGATCTCCCAGGCGACGGTGCCGGTCTTCTGCACCGCGATGCGCAGCGTGTCGGCGGCGAAGGCGGGGGCGGCGAAAGCGGCGACGAACGCCAGCGCGAGCGCGTGCCAACGAAGGTTCAACATCTCAACTTCCTTTTCGCATCAGAATGCCGCGGGCGGGATCGTAGGCCCAGATCGCGCCGGCGAGAAACGCCGCCGCGCAGCCGACGACGACGACGAGCGAGACCGGCTCGATCTGGCCGTAGAACGCGAACCGGGTCAGCTCGACGGCGTAGGTGAACGGATTGAGCTTGCACACCAGCGCCAGCCACGGACTGCCCTCCTGCACCCGCCACAGCGGATAGAGCGCCGAGGAGGCGAAGAACATCGGGAAAATCACGAAGTTCATCACGCCGGCGAAATTTTCGAGCTGTTTGATCAGCGACGACAGCAGCATGCCGAACGCGCCCATCATCAACCCGGACAGCAGCAGCGCCGGCAGCACGGTCAGATAGTTCCACCAGCTCGGCGGCTCGATCTCCCAGAAATAGGCGATGACGAGGAAGGTGTAGACCTGCAGGATCGACACCGCGACGCCGGCGATCAGCTTCGCCGTCAGCAGGAACCAGCGCGGCGCGGGGCTCACCAGCAGCATCCGCATCGAGCCCATCTCGCGATCGTAGACCATCGACAGCGACGATTGCATGCCGTTGAACAGTTGGATCATCGCCATCAGGCCGGGCGTGATGTAGACCTCATACAGCACATAGGTGTCGTAAGGCGGGATGATCGAGACGCCGAGCGTCTGGCGAAAACCGGCGGCGAAGATGAACAACCAGACCAGCGGGCGCACCAGCGCCGAGATGAAGCGCTCGCGCTGATGCAGGAAGCGCAAGCTCTCGCGCCAGATTATGCCGTTGAGGCAGATCCACAGCCGGCGCAGGCCGAACGGGCGGGTCTCGTCCCGCGTCATCGTCGCGCTCATGCCTCGATCTCCTGATCGTAAGCGCGCGCGCCCGTCAGTTGCGTGAACGCTTCGCCGACGCCGCCGACGCCGGCCTTCGCCACGATGGCGGCGCAGGAATCGTCGGCGCGCAGCTTGCCTTTGTGCAACACCACGACATGGTCCTGCGGGCGGATTTCATCGACCAGATGCGTGGTCCACAACACGCCGACGCCGTCGTCGCGCGTGAGATCGCGCACGATGGAGAGAATGTCGGCGCGCGCCTTGATGTCGAGGCCGGCGGTCGGCTCGTCGAGCAGCACGAGCTTGGGTTGATGCAGCAGCGCGCGCGCGATCTCGATGCGCCGCATCTGGCCGCCGGAGAGATGGCGCGCCTTGTCGCGCGCGCGGTCGGCGAGGCCGACCCGCTCCAGCAGGATTTTCTGCCGCTCGCGCCGCTCAGGCCCCGTCATGCCTTGCAGCGCGCCGTGATAGGCGAGGTTCTGCTCGACCGAGAGATCGGGGTCGAGCGTGCGGCTCTGGAACACGACGCCGAGCCGGGCCAGCGCCGGCCCGCTCTGACTGGCGACATCGTGGCCGAAGATGCGGACGCGGCCCGAGCGGGCGGCGTAGAGATGGGTGATGACCGAGAACAGCGTGCTCTTGCCGGCGCCGTTCAGCCCCAGCAGCACGCAGAAGCTGCCGGGCGCGACGGAGAAGCTCACATCGTCCAACGCCACGCGCGCGCCATAGGCGTGGGTGACATGCTCAACCGTCAGGGCGTCCACATCAGCGCTCATTGCGAGGAAATCGCCACGCCCCAGGGGAACGAGCCGACCGGGATCGACTTGATCACCTTTTCGGCGGCGATGTCGATCACCGAGATGTCGTTGGTGACGCCGTTGGTGGAGACCAGATATTTGCCGTCCTTGGTCAGCGCCAATTGCCAGACGCGCTGGCCCACCAGCAGATATTTGATCGGCTTGCGGCTGGCGACGTCGATCACCGCGACGCGGTTGGCCGGCCCCAGCGCGACGAAGGCGAGTTTGCCGTCCTCCGAGAAGCGGATGCCGACCGGCTGGATCTGCTCCTTGGCCAGACCCGGCACCTCGAAGCCGATCTTGGCGATCACGACGTGCTTTTCCGGATCGATCACGCTGACGCCGCCGCCGACCTCGGAGGAGACCCACAATTCCTTGCCGTCGGGGGTGAACTCGGCGTAGCGCGGCCGCGCGCCGACCAGCACGTTGGCGACGACTTTCTTGGCGCGCCAGTCGATGAAATGCGCCATGCTGGTGGTTTCGGAGGTGTTGATCACCGTCTCGCCGTCCTTGCTGACCGCGACGCCCTCCGGCTCGACGCCGACCGGAATCTCGGTGATCGCCCGCCGGCTCTCGAGGTCGATCGCCGTCAGCATGGCGTCGTTTTCGTTGGCGACGAAGGCGAGCTTGCCGTCGGGGCTCAATCTTATCTGCTCGGGATCGATTCCGGAGGGCAATTCGCCGACCCGGTCGAGCGTCTTGGCGTCGAGGATGGCGATGGTGTCGTCGTCGCCGAGGCAGACATAGAGGAGCTTCTCATCCTTCGACAGCGCGATGCCGCGCGGCCGCTGCCCGACTTCGACCGTCCTGACCGCGACAAGCTTGTCGAGATCGACCACCGTGACCGAGTTGCCCTTTTCGTTGGTTATATAGGCGGTCGCGGCCTGCGCCGGCGCCGCCGCCAGCAGCACGGCCAGCGCGCAGGGGATCAGGGCAGTTTGCATTTCGTCTCCGGTTGATCGAGACCCATCGTGTCGAGCTCCGACACCTGATGCAGATAACCTTCCTGCGGCGAGACGGAGACCGTGGTGCGGCCGTCCGTCAGCAGGATAGGCTGGCGCAACTGCTGGTTCCACAGCCGCAGCGTCAGCCGCGTGCCCTTGAAGTCGGCGACGTCGAAATCGGGGCCGCGCATGTAGGCGCGCAGCGTCTTCGGGTCGGCGGACTTCGTGTGCGCGACGGCTTCGCCGATCATCCGCGTCGCCGTCCAGGCCTGATTGTCGCGCGCGGTCATGCCGCGCCGAAAGGCGTGGAAGAACCGGTTCTGCAACTGAATCGCGCCCCAGAGATCGTGGCTCGCGTCCCAGCTCGTCGGCGTCAGGCCGGCGGAGCCGACGACGGGGCGGGCGTCCCAGGTGCGATAAGGCAGGTAGCCAGCGAACACGTTGCTCTCGTCGGCGGCGACCAGCACGTCGTATTCCGGCGCCTTCTGGGTGAACACCGGCATCTGCCGCTGCACCTGCACCACGCCGCTGTCGGAGCGCCGGCCGCCGCCCGCATCCTCGAAGGTGCGCGTCTCGACGATCTTGGCGCCGAATTTCCGCGCCGCGCGGACATAGGCGTCGCCGAGCAACTTGTCTTGCGGGTGCGAGCCGACCACCAGCAACCAGCGCCGCCATTGCTTCCACATCAGATATTCGGCCAGCCCATCGGCCAGCATGGTGCGGCTCGGCGCGGAATGGAACAGATTGGCCCGGCAATCCTGCTCGCGCACGCGCTCGTCCGGCGCGCCGGCGTTGAACACCAGCGCCTCCTTGTCATGATCGGCGACGGCGAGCAATTGATCGGGCGGCAGATCGACGACGAAAAGCTTGACGCCTTGCGCGATCATCGCGTCCATCTTCGCGGCCGGGTCTTCGTTGGCGCCGAGCCGGACGTCGACCAGCGAGAAGGATTGGTCGATGAACTTTCCCGTCGTGTTGTTGTCCTCCAGCGCCACTTTGGCGCCGGCGAGGAAATCGTCCGCCGCCGGCACGTCGAGCAGCGAGATGGTCTCGCGGCTATGGACCTGCCGCAGCACGCCGATCTTGACTTCGAGCGGATCGGCGGCGGCGGGCGCGGCGGCGAGCAAGGCCAGACATTGCGCCGCGCCGGCCAGCCATGCGAGGCTTTTGCCAAAAGCGCGAATCGTCGCGCCAAGGGGAGGATGAAACATGACGCGCAGGGCGTTGGGATTGGCCATTTGCGTTTGCGCCGCGAGCGCCTTTGCGGCGGACAAGCCGACGCGGTTCTGGAACCTGACATCGTCCACGGTGACGAGCCTCCGGCTTTCGCACGCGGGCTCGGGCGAATATGGCGACAATGTTGCGCTCGGCGACGCGGACGGGGTGGACCACGACGAGCGCGTCAACATCGAGAACCTGCCGAGCGGGCGATACGACCTCGAACTGAAGTTCAAGGGCGGGCGCGTCTGTCTCGTGCGCCATGTCGAGATCGTCACGGGAAAGGTGTTCTCCGTCGAGGACAAGGCGCTCACGTCCTGCACCCAGCAATAGGCGCGCGTCGGCTCACCGGCTCCTCCCTTTGGCGTTGAACGCGCGCGAGCGCTAACATCGAAAGCGCCGCGCGTCGACGGCTAGACGCCGGCCGGGCCGCAAATCCCCGCGATCCCGGAGATTTTGCCGTGCGGGGCGGGAAAACGTCCCGGTCATCGGCCGGGGTACCAATAATCCGCCTGCGGCTTGGCGCGGTCGATGACGACGAACTGGTTGGCGAAGGCGCGATAGGGATAGCTCCATTCGCCGTCGGGCCATTGCACGCGGATCTCGGCGCGCTCGGCGACGCCGAGGCCGACGTGAACCCAGCCGCTATGGCCGGAGGCGTCGCCGCCGCCGACCTGCACGTTGCGCATTTGCGTGCGCACGCCCGTCTTCACCGCGATATGGGCGCCGACGGCGTCGCGGTTCGGCCCCGGCTCGGCGAGTTTGATCTCGATCCAGTTGCCCGCCGGAATCGCGCCGCCCTTGCCGTCGCTGGCGCCGAGATTGCGGAACAGCGCGGCCGGCGCGGCGCGGTGCATGACGAGCAGATCGAGATTGCCGTCGAGGTTGAAATCGGCGATCAGCGCGCCCCGGCTTGGCGCGTTTTGCGCGATTCCCGCGCGGTCGCCGGCTTCCGTGAACTTGCCGCTCCCTTGCCGCAACAGCAGGTTGTCGGGGTCGACCGCCGCGAAATCGGGCATCTGCGCGACATTGCCCTTGGCGATGAACAGGTCCAGCAGGCCGTCGTTGTTGAAATCGGCGAACTCGGCGTGCCAGCCGGTGGAGGGGCGCTTGTCGCCGCCGGCGTAGGGGATATGCGCCGTCGCGCCGAGCTCGCCGGCGACGTCGCGATAGACCGGGAATTGGCCGTGCTCGCTCTGTTCGCGGTCGAGTTGCTGGATCTTGGTGTCGCCCATCGAGGTCAGCGCGTAATCGGGAAATCCCGAGCCGTCGAGATCGCCCTCGGCGATCCCCATGCCGAAGATCGAGACATGCCGCCAGCCTTCGGCGGGGGTGTAGAGTTTCGGCGGTTTGCCGGGCTCGATGCGCCAGAGCTGCTCCTCGCCGCCGCGATAATATTGCCGGTCGTTGGAGACGCGCAGGCTCGGCGCGCCAGAGCGGTTCCAGTCGGTGAACAGCATCGACAACGCGCAAAAGCCCGGCGCCAGCGGCGTGCGGACGGAATAATCCGGCTTGGGGCCCGGCTGCGGGCGATAGAGCGAATTCTCCTCGCAGGTGCCAAACGGCGAGCCGGGCGCGAAACGGTCGACGTAATGGCCGATCGCCAGCGTCGGGAATTTTTGGCCCTTCTCCCATTCCGCGGCGAACGAGGTGGTCCAGCCCTCGTCGCCGGAAAAACCCCATTGCGCGTTGGCGAGCGTGAAGGTGCAATTCGGCCCGCCTTTCAGCAGGAGGTTCTGGCCGACGCGCAGCACGAACAAGTCGGTGTGGCCGTCGCCGTCGATGTCGAGCGGATAGGCGCCGATCACCCCTTCGAGCAAATGCGCATCGACGTCGAGCGGCTTTTCCTCGAACTTGAGCGGGCCGCCGCGCGTGGATGTGTTGACGAACAACTTAGCCGGGTTCTTGCCGCCGGCCAGGAACACGCTGGGGTATCCGGAGCCGTCGCAGTCGAACGCCGCGCCGCCGCCGCCGACGAAATGCTCCCACGCGCCGTCGTAGGTTTGATGCAGCCCGGCCGCTTGCGCCTCCTCGCGCATCACCGGAATATCGGCGAGCAGCGGGTCGGCCAGGGCGGGGGCGGCGGCGAAGAGGGCGGCGATAAGCCAAGGGAAACGCATCACGGCGCCTCGATCACGAGCGAGCGCAGGAAGGCGATCACCGTCTCGCGCTCAGGCTTGGCCAGGCCGAGATAGGCGTCGCGGGCGAAACGGGCGTCGCCGCCATGCGCGGCGATGACCTCGTCGAGCATGCGGAAATCGCCGCGATGGCCGTAGGGAGCGGTCGAGCCGACGCCCCACAGCCGCGGCGTCAGGAACACGTCGCGCTCGACGAAGCGCTGCGCCAGCAACTCGTTGCCGAGCGCGGCGACGCTGGCGTCGACGACGAGGTGGCGCTTGAGATCGCTGTAGAGCGGGATCAGCCACTCGCCCTTGTCGTTGCGCGCAAGCTTGGCGGCGAACGGCAATTTCGACAGATCGATCGCGATGCCTTTCGCCACCTCGCCGGCGCGCAAGGTGCCGGCGGTGTCGTAGGGCGCGGGGTCGGTGAAGATCATCGACCGCAACGGCAGGCTCGGGCGATGGCAGGAGGCGCAGCCGAGCGCGTCGAAACGCTGTTCGCCCTCCGCCGCGGCTTTGCGCCAGTCCGGCGCAAGATCGGCCTTGACGCCCGGCGGCGGCAGGGTCGCCTGGAACGCGACCAGCGCGGAGACGTCGCCCGGCGTCACCGCGTCCGGCACGCCGCTTTCGGAGAAATCGCGGCTGCCGGTCCAGCGAACGCCGAAGCGCTCGGACGCCTCCATGCCGTGATGGGTGTTGAGCGCGTTGACGGTGAACTGGCGCAGCGACGTGAACACGCCCTTGCGGCTGAACGGGCGCACGGTGAGGTCGGCGTCGACGCCGTCGAGCGAATCGAGATCGACCAATCCGTCGGCGTGCGCCTTCAGCGCGCCGAACCGCACGCCCTTGCTGACGAGATCGGCCACCACATCTTTGCCGGTGGCGCGGGCGCGGGCGAGCGCGTCATCGCGCTCGGCGCGCAGGTCCGCCGTCATCTCGCGCGCCAGCAATTCAACCAGGCCGGCGCCCATCAGCGCGGTGGTGTGGCGTTCGTTGGAGAACGAGGGGTCGGTCGAATCGAATTGCGCGCTCTCGAAGCCCTCGGAGACGAAGGCGTTGGCGACGACATCGCCCGAGCCGCCGAGCACGGGATCGTTGTGACAGCCGGCGCAGGAATTGGAGTCGGGGCCGCTGAGGCGGGAAAAGCTTGGGTTGACGCCGAATTTTCGTTTGGTTGGAATGATCGCCTGCGTCGCTTTCGGGCGTCCCGCGCCGTCGGCGGTGGTGAATTTCGCCTTGAACAATTCGCGGCCGCGTTCAATCAAACCCGGCAGCGCAGCGGCGCCGGAATCGGCGAGCGCGTCGAAATCGAGATGGGAGGCGAACACCCGTTCGTCCCAACTCGCGGCCTCGGCGGCGCCGGCGAGCAGCGCCAGGCCGGCCGCCGCCAACCATCGCCAATCCCGCTTTGAGGCCATGCCGCCCATCCCTGATTGTTTCCCCGCGCGGCTCTTTTGTCACGCGACGCGGCGCCGGGGCAAGCCGGGCGTCGCGCCGGCATTAACGACATGCGCGCCTTTGGCCGCCGAAGCGCGCGACGCCGCGTTGACTCTCAGGCGGTTTGAATATTAATGCAAGGGCGGCCTGCTTCGCTAAAATTGGCGGCCGGCGCGCGGGTGCACCCGCCAGGATTCGTTGGGAGGAAAACTTGACCCTGCTTCGCACGTCCATCGCCGCGCTTGCCGCCGGCGCGTTCCTGTTCGGCGCCGCCGACGCCGCGCTCGCCAAGGGCCACAAGATCGCCGTATCCTGGAAGACCTTTCAGGAAGAGCGCTGGAAGACCGACGAGAAGGCGATCAAGGCCGTCGTCGAGGCGGCCGGCGACACCTATATCTCCGCCGACGCGCAGGGTTCGGCGAGCAAGCAGGCTTCCGACATTGAGGGTCTGATCACGCAGAAGGTCGACGTGATCATGGTCGTCGCCTATGACTCCGACGCGATCCTGCCCTCGATCAAGAAGATCAACGACGCCGGGCTCAAGGCGATCGCTTATGACGTGCAGTTCGAGGACCCGAGCGCGCTCTACATCACCTTCGACAACATCGGCGTCGGCCGCCTGATGGCGCAGGAGATCTACAAGGCGAAGCCGGCCGGCAATTACGCTTTCATCAAGGGCGACAAGGGCGATCCGAACGCGACCTTCCTGTTCAGCGGCATCACCGAAGTGCTGAAGCCGGGGATGGACGCGGGCAAGATCAAGAACGTCTGCGAGACCTTCACCGATGGTTGGAAGCCCGACAACGCCCAGAAGGAAATGGAGCAGTGCCTGACCAAGCAGAACAACAAGGTCGACGCCGTGGTGTCCGAGAATGACGGCATGGCCTCGGGCGTGGTCGCGGCGTTGAAGGCGCAGGGCATGGCGGGCGCGGTGCCGGTCTCCGGCCAGGACGGCGATCTGGCGGCGATCAACCGCGTCGCGCTCGGCACGCAGACCGTGTCGATCTGGAAGGACTCGCGCGCGCTCGGCAAGGCGGCGGCGGAAGCGGCGGTCGCCATCGCCAACGGCAAGGCCATGAACACGCTGCCGGGCGTCGCCAAGTTCAACAAGGGCAAGAAGGGCGTCGAGATGAACGCCATCCTGCTCGCGCCGACACCGATCACCAAGGACACGCTCAATCTCGTCATCGACGCCGGCTGGATCACCAAGGACAAAGCCTGCGCCGGCGTGAAGAAGGGCACGGTCAAAGCCTGCGGCTGATCGCCGCAAC
>JAGWRL010000008.1 GCA_028876585.1 Pseudomonadota bacterium
CCGCCGCAGGGCGGCCGCAAGCATCCGCAGCAGGAGTTTTTGCAGGTCGACACCACCAACATCCTGTTCATCTGCGGCGGCGCCTTCTCCGGGCTGGAGCGCATCATTTCCGCGCGAGGGAAGGGGACGTCCATCGGCTTCGCGGCCAAAGTGCAGGCCCCGGACGATCGCCGCACCGGCGAGGTGTTCCGGCAAGTCGAGCCTGAGGATCTGCTCAAATTCGGCCTGATCCCCGAATTCGTCGGCCGTCTGCCCGTCATCGCGACGCTGGAGGACCTTGACGAAGACGCGCTGAAGAAGATCCTCACCGAGCCGAAGAACGCGCTGGTCAAGCAATATCAGCGCCTGTTCGAAATGGAGAATACGGACCTGTCGTTCCAGGACGAGGCGCTCAACGTGATCGCCAAGAAGGCGATCGAGCGGCGCACCGGCGCGCGCGGCCTGCGCTCGATCATGGAGGGCATTTTGCTCGACACCATGTTCGATCTGCCCGGCCTCGACGGCGTCGAGCAGGTGGTGATCGGGCCGGAAGTGATCGAAGGCAAGCAGCGGCCGCTCTACATCTACACCGAGCGGGCGGAGAAGGCGGGCTGACCGGCTTTCGCGCGAGGGAGTTGCAAACGGCCGCCGCAGGGCGGCCGTTTTTTTTGGGCGACGCGCTCGGCCTGCTTGCCGCAGGGAGCCACACGAAGACCATTCGACTTTTTCCCCGATTCGGTTATGTCTATGCGGTCAGCGCCGCAATGAGGTCGGGGAGGACGTTGCTCATGAAAGCTTCGCGCCACGCGTTGGGATCGCTCAGCTTGGCCCTTTGGCTCGCGACCGCCGCCGGCGCCGCTGCGCAACCGCCGGACACGTTTGCGACCGAGTTGAGCCGCGATTTCTTCCAAGACCGCGCCATCGTCGAAAGCGCCGATTTCATCGCGCTCGACGCGCCGATGAAGGCGGAGGACGCCGCTTTGGTGCCGGTGACGCTGGCGATCCGCACGCCGCCGGGCGATGCTCGCCGCGTCGTCAAGCTGAGCCTCGTCATCGACAACAATCCGGTGCCGCTGGCGGGCGTGTTCACGCTCGGCGAAAAGGCCGAGGTGGTGCAGATCGCCACCCGCGTGCGCGTCAATTCCGACACCTATCTGCATCTCGTGGCCGAACTGAGCGACGGCAGTCTGGTGGCGGCCAAGCGCTACGTGCGCGCCGCCGGCGGCTGTTCGGCGCCGGCGACCAAAGCGGTCGACAGTCTGAAGTCGCGGCTCGGGCAACTCAAATTCCGCATGTTGCCCGATATCGTGCATGGCCACCGCGAGGCGCTGGTGATGATCCGCCATCCCAACTTCACCGGCATGCAACTCGACGAGGGCACGCACGAATATACGCCCGCGCGCTATGTCGATCACTTCGCGGTCTATCAGGGCGACGACCTCGTGTTCGCGCTCGACGGCGGCATCTCGATCTCGGAAGACCCGAATTTCCGCGTCGCCTTCCACGTCGACGAAAGCCGCCAGCTCCGGGTCGAGGCCGGCGACATCGCCGGCGCGCGCTTCAGCGCCGCCTGGACCGTCATCGGCAGCGGCGGCTGAATTACGGCCCCCGGGCATTTCCGCGCGGCATCGCTTGGCGCGACTTGAAACCGGGGGGGCGAGCCGCCAAATTGTTGCCGACGGTCTTTGAGCGGGGCGACAGGTTCGCCGAAGGCGGTTAAGCTTTGCGGCAGGGCGACGGGGCTATCATCATCCGATTCGCGGCCGGAGGCGGAGCGCAGCGCTCATCGCAGGCTGCGCGACGTCGGCATTTCAAGGCTTGGAGCCCGGGACGGATCAATCCGACGCCCGGGCGACACTGGACAGGATTCACATGACAACGCCACGCAAGCCCATCCTCCCCGGCGCGTCCGACGCCTATCCCGTTCTGCCTTTGCGCGATATCGTCGTGTTCCCGCATATGATCGTGCCCTTGTTCGTCGGCCGCGAGAAATCCATCCGCGCGCTCGAGGAGGTGATGCGCGCCGACAAGCCGATCCTGCTGGCGACGCAGAAGAACGCCGCCGACGACGATCCGGCGCCGGAAGCCATTTTCGAGACCGGCACGCTCGCGCGCGTGCTGCAACTGCTCAAGCTGCCCGACGGCACCGTGAAGGTGCTGGTGGAAGGGGCGAGCCGCGCCAAGATCCAGAAATACGTTCCGACCGAGGGCTATTACGCCGCCGAGGCGCAGGCCGTCGCCGACGACCCGATCGATCCGATCGAGGCGGAGGCGCTGTCGCGCTCGGTGATGTCGGAATTCGAGAACTACGTGAAGCTCAACAAGAAGATTTCGCCGGAAGTCGTCGCCGCGGTGACGCAGATCGAGGATTACGGCAAGCTCGCCGACACGATCGCCTCGCATCTGGCCGTCAAGCTCGCCGACAAGCAGGCGATCCTCGAAATCCATTCGATCGCCAAGCGGTTCGAGAAGTGCCTGGCGCTGATGGAGAGCGAAATCTCGGTCTTGCAGGTGGAGAAGCGCATCCGCACCCGCGTCAAGCGGCAGATGGAGAAGACGCAGCGCGAGTA
>JAGWRL010000058.1 GCA_028876585.1 Pseudomonadota bacterium
GCGATGCACTTTCTCGACCAGGCGAAGATCTTCGTCCGTTCAGGCGCCGGCGGCGCCGGGGCGGTCAGTTTCCGGCGCGAGAAGTTCATCGAGTTCGGCGGACCCGACGGCGGCGACGGCGGGCGCGGCGGCGACGTCGTGGTCGAATGCACTCAGGGGCTCAACACCCTGATCGACTACCGCTTCCAGCAGCATTTCAAGGCCAAGACCGGCATGCACGGCATGGGCCGCAATCGCGCCGGCGGGCGCGGAGCCGACGCTGTGTTGAAAGTGCCCGAGGGCACGCAGGTGTTCGACGAGGAGACCGGCGACCTGCTGGCCGATCTTACGCAGCCGGGCGAGCGCGTCGTCATCGCCAAGGGCGGCAACGGCGGCTTCGGCAACGCCTATTTCACCACCTCCACCAACCGCGCGCCGCGCCGCGCCAATCCCGGCCAGCCCGGCATTGAAAAGACGATCGTGCTGCGGCTCAAACTGATCGCCGACGTCGGGCTGGTCGGCCTGCCCAACGCGGGCAAATCGACGCTGCTCGCCGCCGTCTCCGCCGCCAAGCCGAAGATCGCCGATTATCCCTTCACCACGCTGCACCCCGGCCTTGGAGTCGTGAAGGTGGACGATCGCGATTTCGTGCTGGCCGACATTCCCGGCCTGATCGAAGGCGCGCACGAAGGCCACGGCCTCGGCGACCGCTTCCTTGGCCATGTCGAGCGCTGCGGCGCGATCCTGCATCTGGTCGACGCCACCGGCGACCACGCCGGGACCGCCTATCGCACCGTGCGGCGCGAATTGGAGGCCTATGGCGAAGGTCTGGCCGAGAAAGCCGAGATCGTCGCTTTGTCGAAGGTCGATGCGGTCGATCCCGAGACGCTGAAACTTCAGCGTGAACGGCTGAAGCGGGCGATGCGCAGCTACGGCCCGCCGATCGCGGAGGGCGAGAAGCGCCGGCCGCCGATGGAGATTTCCGGCGTCTCCGGCGTCGGCGTGCGCGACATTTTGCGCGCGGCGCTGCGGGAGATGGACCGCACCCGCGCGGCGGAGGCGCTTGCGTCTAAAGACTGAGGTTACAGCCGCCCCGCGCGCGTCTAACCTCCCGGCAAACGGGAGGACAAGCAGCGTGGCGGACCCGATCCTCGACGTCGCCAATATCGAGGTCGTCTACAACAGCGTCGCGCTGGTGTTGAAGGGCGTGTCGCTGCATGTGCGGCAGGGCGGCATTGTCGCGCTGCTCGGCGCCAATGGCGCGGGCAAAACCACCACGCTCAAGGCGATTTCGAACCTGTTGCGCGCCGAGCGCGGCGAGGTGACCAAAGGCGAAATCCGCTTCAAGGGCGAGCGGGTCGAGCGCGCCACGCCCAACAGCCTCGTCCGTCGCGGCGCGATCCAGGTGATGGAGGGCCGGCATTGTTTCGGCCATCTCACCATTGAGGAGAACCTGCTCACCGGAGCCTTCACCCGCACCGACGGCCGCGCCGCCATCGCGCGCGATCTGCAAGCGATCTACGCCTATTTTCCGCGCCTGAAACAGCGGCGCTCGTCGCTCGCCGGCTATGTCTCCGGCGGCGAACAGCAGATGTGCGCGATCGGCCGTGCGATGATGGCCAAGCCTTCGCTGGTGCTGCTCGACGAACCGTCGATGGGCCTTGCGCCGCAGGTGGTGGAGGAGATTTTCGAGATCGTGCGCGACCTCAACGCGCGCGAGAAAGTGTCCTTCCTGCTGGCCGAGCAGAACACGAACCTCGCGCTGCGCTACGCCGAATTCGGCTATATCCTGGAAAACGGCCGCGTCGTGCTCGACGGCGAAGCCGCGGCGTTGCGCGACAATGAGGACGTGCGCGAATTCTATCTCGGCGTCGCCGGGGCGGAACGGCGCTCGTTCAAGGATGTGAAAAGCTACCGCCGCCGCAAACGCTGGCTTGCCTGACCATGACCGATTTCGCGCCCCTGCGCGCCCGCCTCGCCGAACTCGCCGCCCATTCGCCGCAACTCGCCCGCCAGCTCGCCGGCGTCGATCTCGCCGGGCTGCATGGCCCCGTCGACCTCGCGCGCATTCCGCTGCTGCGAAAGTCCGAACTGTCGCAGCTTCAGCGCGACGATCCGCCGTTTGCTGGCGTCGCGGCGACGACGCGGGGATTCCGCCGCCTGTTCATGTCGCCGGGGCCGATCTTCGAGGGCGAGGATCATGGGCCGGACCCGTTTGGCGCGAAAGCCGCCTTCGCGGCGGCGGGCTTTTCGGCGCACGACATCGTGCTCAATTGCTTCTCCTACCATCTGACGCCGGGCGCCTTCATCATGGAGAGCGGGGCGCAGGCGCTCGGCTGCGCCGTCATCCCGGCTGGCCCCGGCAACAGCGAGCAGACGCTGGCGGCGATCGCCCATCTCCAGCCGACCGCCTATGCCGGGCCGCCCGATTTCTTGAAAATCCTGCTCGACAAAGCCGGCGGGCCGACCTCGATCCGCAAGGCCCTCGTCTCGGGCGGCGCGCTGCCAGCGTCGTTGCGCGCGGAAATGGAAGCGCGCGGCGTCAAGACCCGGCAGACCTTCGCCACCGCCGAACTCGGCGTCATCGCCTACGAGACGGACGGACCGGACGGCGCGCCAGAACCGGGCCTGAAAGTCGCGGGCGATGTCGTGTTGGAAATCGTGCGCCCCGGCTCCGGCGATCCGTTGCCCCCCGGTCAGGTCGGCGAGATCGTCGTCACGGCGTTGCGCGGCGCCTTTCCGCTGCTGCGGTTCGCCACCGGCGACCTCTCCACCTATCTCGCCGAGGGCCGCATTCGCGGCTGGCTGGGCCGCGCCGACCAGACCACCAAGGTCAAGGGCATGTTCGTGCATCCCTCCGCCGTCATCGAGACGGCGCGCCGCCATCCCGAACTGATCGGCATCCGGCTAGTGGTGCGGCGCGACGGCGAGCAGGATTCCATGACGCTGATCGCGGAAACCGCCAATCCCTCGCCTGCGCTCGCCGAGGCGGTGGCGGCGACCTTGCAGGCGATGACGAAAATGCGCGGCAAAGTGGAGTTCGTCGCGCCCGGCGCGCTGCCGAACGACGGCAAGACGATCGCCGACGAGCGGCCGGTCGGCTAAACCAGCGCGGCGATCGTCGCGGCGGGCGTATAGCCCTCGCGCGCGAATAGCGCCGCGAGCCCCTCGGGCGCGACGCCGCCGCCGTTCATCGCCTCGTCGCGATGGATGCCGCCGGCGACGAACAGCACGTCGAGCCCCGCGGCGCGCGCGCCCGCGACATCGGTGCGGAAGCCATCGCCGATCGCCAGCACGCGGCGCGGCGGCCGCCCCAGCCGGGCGGCGCAGGCGGCCAGCGCAGCGTCGTAGATCGGCGCAAACGGCTTGCCGGCGTAGGTGACCTCGCCGCCGAGCGCCTCGTAGATCTGCGCCAGCGCGCCCGCGCAATAGACGAGATCCGCGCCGCGATGGATGACGAGCTCGGGATTGGCGCAGACGAAGGGGAGCTTTCGCTCCGCCAAGATCGTCAGTCGGGCGCGATAATCCTCTGGCGTCTCGACATGATCGTGTTCGAGGCCGGTGCAGATGGCGTAGGCCGCCGCCTCCGGCCCGACCAGCGCGGGCCGCCGCCCCGTTCGCGCCGCCACGGCGTCGTACAGGCTCAGATCGCGCTCGGGGCCGATGTGATGCGCCGGCGCCTCGCCGCGCGCCTCGATCAGCGCCAGCGTCACGTCGCCGGAGGTGACGATCGAATCATAGGCGTCGCGCGCGACGCCGAGCCGGTCGAGCTGAGCCTGGATCGGCGCACTCGGCCGCGGCGCATTGGTGATCAGCGTCGCCACGCCTCCCGTGCCGCGATACCGCGCCAGCGCGGCGGCGGCGGCGGGAAAGGCGGCCTTGCCGTCGTGCAGCACGCCCCAGATATCGCATAAAATCGCGTCGTAATCGGCGGAAACGTCGGTGAGCGAGGAGACGATGCGGGGAGACATGGAGGGCGTGCTTGGGGGCCGGAGACGACGAAGTCAAGGCTTCAACGCCGGCTGGCGATCCCCGGCGGGAAATCCGATTGAACCTGAGGCAAAAAGGCTCAGCCTCGGTCCCTGCCTTCAAAGGAGGACGCCGTCATATACGTCCTGCTCGGGTTTGCCGGCGGCTGCTATCTTTGGGTGGAGGGAGCGATAGGATCGGAACGACATGCAAGATCTATGTCGGCTTGGTTCAAATGATTGAAGCTCACGGCTTCAGGAAAGAGCATTCGAATTCAGAGACGGGCCTGAACGCGTCACCTCTCGTCACGGTTCGCGCAATAGAGGTCGCCGCCGACATTCACCCCATCGGCAATCTCAGGCTGCGGGACGCGCAAACGACGCAATTCAAGGCGGACGCCGCAGCCCGCGCCAGTTGGAACCGTCGCGGGATCGGCCAGGATCGAGGCGCGCCAGCGCGAAACGGCGGGCCGTTTCGCGGTCGGCGACGAGGTCACGCTCGCCGATATCTGTCTGTTTCCACAGCTCTATATTTCACGCAGGTTCGCTCTTGACTTATCGCCGTTCCCCAAGATGGTAGTGGTCGAGGCTCGCGCGCGGGCGTTGCCTGTGTTCACCACGGCCTCGCCCGAAAGCCAACCCGACGCAGAGTGAGAACGCGATGTCAGAGACAAAGAGCGGCAAGGCCTTTGCTTCACAGGGCGACATGAGCGAAAAGAAGATCTCCTTCTCGGAGGTTGGGAACGGGCTTTGGGCCTTCACCGCCGAAGGCGATCCGAACACCGGCGTGATCATCGGCGACGACAGCGTGATGATCGTCGATGCGCAAGCGACGCCGCGACTGGCTTCCCAGGTGATCGACAGGATCCGCACCGTCACCGACAAGCCGATCAAATATGTCGTTCTCTCGCACTATCACGCGGTGCGCGTTCTCGGCGCTTCCGCCTATGCCGCCTCCGAGGTGATCATGTCGGAGAAAGCTCGTGCGATGGTGGTCGAGCGTGGCCAGGAAGATTGGGATTCGGAGTTTCAGCGCTTTCCGCGCCTGTTCCAAGGGCACGAAAGCATTCCGGGTTTGACCTGGCCTACGCTCACATTCAACCAGAACGCCACTTTCCACCTCGGCAAGCGGCGCGTCGATCTGCGCTTCCTCGGTCGCGCGCATACGGCGGGGGATATCGTCGCCTACGTGCCGGACGCTAACGTCATGTTCACCGGCGACATCGTCGAATATCATTCGGCCTGCTATTGCGGCGACGCCCATTTCACCGACTGGCCCGCCACATTGGAGGCGATACGCGCCTACGATGTCGACGCGATCGCGCCAGGAAGAGGGGATGCGCTTGTCGGCAAGGCGCGCGTCGGCGAGGCGCTCGACAACACCAGCGATTTTGTGATTTCGACGTTCCGCCCCATCGCGCGCATCGCTCGCGGCGGCGGCTCATTGAAAGAAGCTTGGGACGCCTGCCGCGCCGCCTGCGACCCGAAATTCGGCGCCTACGCGATCTACGAGCACTGTCTCCCCTTCAATGTCGCGCGCGCATATGACGAAGCTCTTGGCCTCGACACGCCACGCATCTGGACCGCCGAACGCGATCTGGCGATGTGGGCCGCGTTGCAGGGTTGATAAGGACAGGCGCGTAAAGCTTGCCCGATTGTAGCGGCGGATGGCCGTCCGGTGGAGCCACCGGCGTCAGCCGGTGGTCGTTCGCTGTCGGCGCCTTTCGCAGCGTTTCGGTTCGCGAGACGCCAACCTGAGAGCCCGCTAGCCCAGCCGGACCGTTTGACCCGTTTTCCAGGACTGGTACGCGGCGTCGGCCAGCAATAGCGCGACGAGGCCGTCCTGACCGCTCGGGCTAGGCTCGACGCCTGCCTTGACGGCGCTGACGAAGGCGTCCAACTCGCTGCGGTAGGCGCCTTCATAGCGCTCGAGGAAAAAATTCAGGACCTTGTCGGTCGTGATTCCATGTTCGCCAGCATGTTCGACGGTCGTCTCGCGGATATTGCTCGCCGCCAGCATGCCTTTGGAACCGTGCGCCTCGACGCGCTGGTCATAGCCATAGGTGGCGCGGCGCGAGTTCGAGATCTCGCATACTTTGCCGGATTTGGTCTGCAGGATCACGACCGCGGTGTCGACGTCGCCGGCCTTGCCGATCGCGGGATCGACAAGCGACGATCCAAACGCTGAGACGGCGACAGGCTCCTCGCCGAGCAGAAAGCGGGCCATGTCGAAGTCGTGAATCATCATGTCGCGGAATAGACCGCCAGAGCGTTCGATATAGGAAACCGGCGGCGGCGAGGGATCACGCGAAGTGATCTGCACGATCTCCACCTGACCAATCGCTCCACCCTCGATCCGCTTCCGCACCGAGGCGAAATTGGGGTCGAAGCGGCGGTTGAACCCGATCATCAGCTTCGCCTTGCAAGCCCGCACGACCTCCAGGCAGGCGCGCACGCGGTCGGCCGAGAGATCGACCGGCTTTTCGCAGAAAATCGCCTTACCGGCCTTCGCGGCGAGTTCGATCAGGTCGGCATGGGTGTCGGTGGGCGAGCAAATTGCGACGGCGTCGATGTCCTTGGCGGCCATGATCTCCTCGACAGATCCGACCCTGGCGCCGGTGGCGGCCGCCAGCGCCTTGGCGGCGCCGGCGTCGGCGTCCGCCACCAAAACCACCGAACAATCGCCTCGCCGCGCGATATTGCCGCCGTGGATCTTGCCGATCCGACCAGCTCCGATGACTCCGAAACGCATGGCATCCTCCTTTGCGCGCCCTTGCGCGGCTTCGGCAAAAAGAATACCTGTTCCATATTGACTTGTGAATAGAATTTTTGTTTCATTTGTGAGTCCCCTGGAACGGGTCTATCGGCGTCAGGATCGGGGAAACGCGACAGGAGATGAACCCATGGTGCGTTTGACCGCCGCTCAGGCGATGGTGCGGTTTCTCGCCGCGCAACGGGTTGTGATCGACCAGCGCGAGCAGCGACTCTTCGAAGGCGTGTTCGCGATCTTCGGCCATGGCAACGTCGCCGGGCTCGGCGAAGCCTTGTACGCCTCGCGCGACGAAATTCCCACGTTTCGCGCGCACAATGAGCAGGCGATGGCGCACGCCGCCATCGCCTTCGCCAAGGCGTCGCGGCGCCGTCGCATGATAGCCTGCACAACTTCGATCGGCCCCGGCGCAACCAACATGGTCACCGCCGCCGCGCTCGCCCACGTCAATCGCCTGCCCGTTCTGCTGATCCCTGGCGATGTGTTCGCAACTCGCAGGCCCGACCCGGTGTTGCAACAGGTCGAGGATTTCGGCGACGGTACGGTTAGCGCCAACGACTGTTTTCGCCCGGTCTCCCGTTATTTCGACCGCATTGCCCGACCCGAACAGATCGTGCCCGCGCTTCAGCGCGCGATGGCGGTATTGACCGATCCGGCGGAATGCGGGCCCGTGACGCTAGCCTTCTGTCAGGACGTGCAAGCAGAGGCCTATGACTATTCCGACGCGTTCTTCGAACCGCGCGTCCATCGGATTCGGCGTCCCGCGCCCGACCCGCGCGAGGTCGAAGACGCGGCATTGCTGCTTCGCGCCGCGGAACGGCCGCTCGTCATCTGCGGCGGCGGCGTGATCTATTCCGAGGCGGAACAGGACCTGCTGGATTTCTGCGTCAAACATGGGCTCCCGGTCGCAGAAACGCAGGCCGGCAAGTCGGCGACGCCAGACGAACATCCGCTTGCGATGGGCGCGGTCGGAGTGACAGGCACATCCGCCGCCAACAAGCTTGCCAGCGAGGCCGACGTCATTCTCGGCGTTGGCACGCGTTTCCAGGACTTCACGACTGGTTCCTGGGGGCTGTTCCAGAACCCGAACCGGCGGTTCATCTCGCTCAACGTCCAGCCCTTCGACGCCGCCAAACATCGCGCCGTCGGCGTCGTCGGCGACGCCAAAGCGGCGCTGGCCGCGCTAGACGAAAAACTGGACGGCTGGAAGGCGCCCGCCGCCCAGGCCGAGCTTGCGCGTAAAGCCAAGACGGATTGGGATGCGACCGCAGCGCGCTACACCGCTCCGACGAACGCCGAATTGCCGAGCGACGCGGAAGTGCTCGGCGCGCTCATGCGGGCGGGAGAAAAATCCGACATCGTCGTCTGCGCCGCTGGCGGACTGCCGGGCGAATTGCACAAATTGTGGCGAGCCGGGGCGCCGCTTGGCTATCACGTCGAATACGGCTTTTCCTGCATGGGCTATGAAATCGCCGGCGGCCTCGGCGTAAAGATGGCGCACCCCGACCGCGAAGTCGTGGTCGTCGTCGGCGACGGCTCCTATCTCATGATGAACAGTGAGATCGCCACCGCCGTGATGCTGGGCGTCAAGCTGATTCTGATCATCAACGACAACCGCGGCTTTGGCTGCATCAACCGGCTGCAACAGGCGACCGGCGGCGCGCCGTTCAACAATCTGCTGCGCGATTCGCGTCAGGAGCGCATGCCCGAAATCGATTTTGTAGCCCACGCGGCGTCGTTGGGCGCGGAGGCGGTGAAAGTGGCCTCGATCAGCGAATTGGAAGCCGCTTTCAAAACGGCGAAAGCCGCCAAGACCACGCAGGCTATCGTGATCGACACTGACCCGATCCGATCCACCGACGCCGGCGGCGCCTGGTGGGAGGTCGCGGTGCCGGAAGTGTCGCGGCGCCCGGAAGTGGCCGCCGCGCGTGGTGGCTACGTCGAAGCGCTGAAGAACCAGCGTCTGGGAGACTGAAATGATACGCATCGGCGCCAACCCGATTGGCTGGACCAACGATGATTTGCAGCATATCGGCGGCGAAACCCCGCTGGAAACCTGCCTTGCCGAGGCGCGCGAGGCCGGAATCGTCGGCATGGAAAAGGGCCACAAGATGCCGAACGACGGGGCGGCGTTGAAGGCCAAGCTTGCCGAGTTCGGCCAGGTCTTCGTCGGCGGCTGGTATTCGACAGAACTGCTGCGGCGATCCGTCGCCGACGAGATTGAAGCCGCCAGGGGCCATGTCGCAATGACGAAAGGCGCGGGCGCCGGCGTCATGATCCTGGCGGAGACTTCCAATGCGATCCACGGCGACCGGGCGAAGCCATTGTCCGAGCGCCCGCGACTCAGCAAGGCGCAATGGGCGGAATTCGGGCGCAAGCTCACCGAGTTCTCCGCGCGGCTGGCCGATCAGGGCCTGAAGCCCTGTTACCACCATCACATGGGCACGGTGGTGCAATCGGAGGCGGACATCGACCGCCTGATGGCGCACACCAAGACGCCGCTGCATTTGCTGCTCGACACCGGTCATGCGCGCTGGGGCGGGGCCGATCCGGCGGTGCTGGCGCGCGCCTATCGCGAGCGCATCGGTCACGTTCATTGCAAGGACGTGCGCGAAAAGCAGATGCGCCAAGCCCACGCCGGCGACTGGAGTTTCCTCGATTCGATCCTCGGCATGGGCGACGATCTCGGCGTCTACACCGTACCCGGCGACGGCGTGGTCGATTACGCGTCGGTGTTTCGCGAGCTGAAAGGCTATTCCGGCTGGGTGGTGATGGAGGCCGAGCAAGACCCAAAGAAGGCCCCCTCGCTCGCCTATGCGAAAAAAGGAATCGCGCACCTCAAGGCGAAATTGGCTGAGGCCGGCTTAATCTGACGCGAGTCCCGCGGCGGGCGTCCAGAGGCGCGGCCGCATCTCGCCCTTTGCGGGAAATCGCGTATAATTGCGCGCGATCACCTTCGGAGTGCGTGTGTGTCCGTTTTGTCCTTGTCGCAAGCCAAACGTCGCGCGATCCTGCTCGCCGCAGCGGCGTCGGTAGCGGTTTTCGCTTCCGGCTGCGGTCGGCGCGGCGATTTGGAGCCGCCGAGCGCCAACGCCGTGCAAAGCTCAAGCGGGAAGCACAATCTCGAAATGCGTCGCCAGAGCCAGACGATCAAGCCGCCGAAAAAGGATTTCGTGCTCGACCCGTTGCTGCAATAACCGCGCTCGCCCATCTCCAAACGCCCTGAAAGCTCCATGCAACATTTCGAGTATCGCGGCGGCCGCTTTCATGCCGAAGACGTCGATCTCGCCACGATCGCCGGCGACGTCGGCACGCCCTTCTATTGCTATTCGGCAGCGACGTTGACCCGCCATTTTCGCGTCTTCAAGGAGGCATTCTCCGGTCAGAAGGCGATGGTTTGCTATGCGATGAAGGCGAACTCGAACCAGGCGGTGTTGAAGACGCTGGTTAATCTGGGCGCAGGCATGGACGTGGTGTCGGAAGGCGAACTGCGCCGGGCGCTCGCCGCCGGCGCGCCGCCGAGCAAGATCATTTTTTCCGGAGTCGGCAAGACGCGCGCTGAGATGGCGCTGGGCCTCGAATCCGGCATCCGCTGTTTCAATGTCGAATCGGAGCCGGAGCTGGAGGCGCTGTCCGAAGTCGCATCAGCGCGAAATTTGCGCGCGCCGATCGCGATTCGCGTCAACCCCGACGTGGACGCCCGCACCCACGCCAAAATCTCCACTGGCAAGTCCGAGAACAAATTCGGCGTGCCGATTTCACGCGCCCGCGAGGTCTACGCGCGGGCGAAATCACTGGGGGGAATCGAGGTCGACGGCGTCGACATGCATATCGGCTCGCAGATCACCGAGCTTTCGCCTTTCGACGACGCTTTCACGCTGCTCGCCGAATTCGTCGCGACCTTACGCGCTGACGGGCACGACATCCGCCACGTCGATCTCGGCGGCGGCCTGGGCGTGCCCTATCGCTTCGACAACGCGCCGCCGCCCCACCCACAAGCTTACGCCGATATCGTCGCGCGCCGCACGGGCGCGCTCGGCTGCGAGGTTTTTCTCGAACCCGGCCGCCTCATCGTCGGCAACGCGGGCGTATTGGTGACGTCCGTGCTCTATGTCAAAGGCGGCGAGGGCAAATCATTCGTCATCGTCGACGCCGCGATGAACGACCTTATCCGCCCGACGCTCTATGACGCGCACCACGAAATCCGCCCGTTGCGGGAAGCCGGGCTTACCGATCCGCGCATCGTCGCTGACGTCGTCGGACCGGTATGCGAAAGCGGCGATTATCTCGCCCTGGATCGTGAAATGGCGGCGCCCCATGCGGGTGACCTTCTCGCCGTGCTGACCGCCGGCGCCTATGGCGCGGTGCAAGCGGGCACATACAATACCCGGCGGCTCGTGCCCGAAGTTCTCGTCAACGGCGGCGCTTACGCCGTGATTCGCCCGCGCCCGAGTTATGCGGAATTGATCGGCCTGGACAAACTTCCGCCGTGGTTGGAGTAAGGATTTGACGGCGGCGCGGTCGTTGAGGTGATCCAAGCCAAGCGCCTGGAGATTCCGATTGCCGACACAGCCTCAAAGCCCGAAATTTCGCCTCGAGCGCTTGCGACGCGCGGCGGCGCTGATCCTCTACTGGGAAGGCCTTTGGCCGCCGCTCGCCTTCGCCGGCGTCGTGGCGCTGCTGTTCGCCGCCGCGTCCTGGTTCGGTCTGTGGTTCGAAACGCCTCCCTATTTGCGGTTGGCGGCGCTCGCTCTGTTCGCGCTGGCGTTCATCGCGGCTCTGGCTCCGCTGGCGAAGCTGGGCTGGCCGCATCGCGCGCAATCGCTGGCGCGACTCGATCGCGACGCGTCCGTGACGCATCGCCCCGCGTCGGGGTTTGAAGATAAGCTCGTAAACGCCGGCGACGATCCGGCGACGCGCGCGCTCTGGGCCTTGCACAAGGAGCGATTGGCGCGCAACGTCGATCGCCTGGGCGTCAAAGCGCCTTCGCCCAATCTGGCCGGGCGTGACCCCTATGCGTTGCGTTTTGCGGCCGTCCTGCTCGCTCTGGTCGGCGCCATGGCCGCAGGTTCGGAGCGTTTCGCCCGGCTTGCCGCCGCCTTCCATGGCATGCCGACCTTGGCCCGAAACGCCGATACGCGCGTGGACGCCTGGGTCGATCCCCCGGCTTACACCGGCAAGCCGCCCATCTTCCTGAAGATCGGCGAGGCCGGCGCCGCCAAGGCGATTTTCGTCCCCGAGCGCTCCATTCTGGTCGTCCGCTCCGACTCCAAAGATGTCAGCGTCTCCACCAGCGGCGGCCTCACACAGACCGCCGCGACGTCTGGCCAGGAGCGCCGATTCTCGATCCTCGCCAATGGCGCGGCCAAGATTTATCGTGGCGGCGCGCTGGCGGCTGATGTCGATATTCGCGTGGCGGCGAAGACGCCGCCCTCGATCCGTCTCCTCGAACCGCCAAAAAACAACATTTCCGGCTCTCTTACGCTCCACTATGCGATCGATGACGCCTATGGCGTACAGGAGGCGGCGGGCGCCGTGGTCTTGGCCGAACCTGGAGCGCAGGCGGCGCATGCGCTGTTCGGGCCGCCTGCGCTCACGCTGTCGCTGCCGGAGGGCGCGAAAGGGACGGGAGAAGCGCATTCCACCGTCGATCTTTCGGAACATCCCTGGGCCGGCGCCCGTGTCGCGTTGTCCCTGACCGCGACAAGCGTTTCGCAGGCGAGGACGACAAGTCCGCCCGTCGAGATCGTGTTGCCGCAAAAACGTTTCATCAATCCCCTGGCCAAGGCGTTGGTCGAATTGCGCCGCGACCTCGTGCTGGATCCCGACCGCAACAAGCCGCGCGTCGCGGCCGCGCTCGCGGCTCTCCGTTTGGGCCCCGAATTATTTGAAACCAGCCCGCGCGTTTACCTCGATCTCGACGGCGCCGAACGACGGCTCGCCGTGGCGAAAAACGACGATGATTTGCGCGACGTTGCGGCTTGGCTGTGGACTTTGGCGCTATCGATCGAGAACGGCGATGCTTCGCAAGCCTTGAAGGACCTGCGCGCCGCCGCGGACAAATTACGACAGGCTTTGCGCGACGGCGCGAGACGACAGAAGCTGAAAGAACTGTCGCAACAGCTACGGGACGCGTCAGAGCGCTATCTCGCGGAAATGATGCGGAACGCCGACAAACAAGCGATGCAGGACGCCGAGTCGATGGATTCCACGGACATGGACGCCATGCTCGATCGGCTTCAAAAAGACGCGGACGCCGGCGCCAAGGAAGACGCTCAGGCCATGCTCGATCAGTTGCAGGAGATGATGGAGAATCTCCGCAACGCGGAGAATGGCAAGCAGGATCAAGCTGGTAAGGAAATGCGGCAATCGCTGCGCGATCTCGATAAATTGCTGAAGGATCAACAGGCGCTGCGCGACGACACTT
Organism: Pseudomonadota bacterium; assembly: GCA_028876585.1. The sequence continues at coordinate 13,145 of JAGWRL010000058.1, forward strand.
TCCGGGAGGATCAGCGCGAGCGTTCGGGATCGTCGCCTTCGGAGTCGGGCAAAGAATCGGGCGCGCTTGAGCAGCGGCAACGGGCGCTGCACGACCGTTTGGAAGGCGTCGAAAAGCGCCTGCGCGGCCTGGGCGCGGAAACGCCGAAGAATCTGGATGACGCCACTGGCGACATGTCCGAGGCTGAGCGGAATTTGAAGGGCGAAGGACAAGACGGTCAGGACAAATCCAAACGTCGCTTCGGCCATTCGCCCAAAGGCGACGCGGTCGAGGCGCAGGGAAAGGCGATTGAAGCGTTGCGCCAGGGTGGACAGTCGCTCCGGCAGCAAATGCGGGGCAAGGGACAGGGCAAGGGCGGTTATGTCGGCCTGCCGGGGGCGAAGGACGGCAAAAACGACGATCCCTTGGGGCGCGGTCAGGATGGCTCCAAGGGGGCCGCGGAAGGCCAACTGTCCGGTGGGGCCGACCGTGCCGACCGCGCCCGGCGGGTATTGGAGGAAGTGCGCCGGCGGCTCGCCAATCCCAGCAGATCGAGCGACGAACGCGATTATCTGGAGCGTCTGATCGACAGGCCTTAGCCCGTCAGAAGGGTTTGACCACGACCAGAATGACGATGCCTATCATCAGCACAGTGGGAATTTCGTTGATCAGGCGATAAAACGTCGCCGTCTTCTCGTTCCGGTCTTCGGCGAAAGCGCGCATGCGTCCAACGAGGTAACCGTGAAAGCCCGACATCAGAAGAACAAGCGTCAGCTTGGCGTGGAGCCATGGGGCGCGAAAATCGCTGAACGCATAGGCGATATAGAGCCCCGAAATCCAGGCGACGATCATTGCGGGGTTCATGATGCCCCTTAACAGTCGCCGTTCCATGATCTTGAACGTCTCGGATGCCTTTGAGCCTGGCTCCGCGTCGGCGTGATAGACGAACAGGCGTGGCAAATAGAGGAGCCCCGCCATCCAGGAGATGACGGCGAGCACGTGAAGGGCCTTGATCCAAAGCGCCCAACTTTCCATCGTGACCCACACTTCCGCTTCGAGATTGCTGGCAGCGGGGTAGCACTCGTCCCCCTCTATATAAAGAGAGAATGGACTCCATTTCTTTTATTACCGGGGGGATAGGACTCACGAATGACGGCGCATGGATTTTTCCCCATTTCACCCGAGCTCGTAGGCTGTCGAAGCCGGGCTGGGGAAAAATTAACGAAGCCTTAATAGATATAAAGACTTCGTTAAGGCGGGCGCTGTGGATGCGGCGGGGAGGGCTGTCGTTTTCCCCGCTTTCCACGGCCGCGGTGGCGCCCCACTTCATGAATCGTTAAGCTGTGGAGGAATCATCCCGCCTTTCGGCAAGCGCGCCGAAAGGTCGAATTGTCCACATCGCTCCCCAACAGCGTCAGTTTTTCGGGGACGAGGCTGCGAAAGAGCTTGCATGGGTCGGAGCTATTTTCATCTTCACCTCGTGTCCGATTCGACCGGCGAGACGCTGATCGCCGCCTCCCGCGCGGCCGCCGCGCAATATCAAGGCGTTGCGTCGATCGAGCATGTCTATCCGCTGGTCAGAACGACGAATCAGCTCGAACGCGTCATCGCCGAAATCGAGGACGCGCCGGGCATAGTCTTGTTCACGCTGGTGGACCCCGAATTGTCGCGTCGGCTGGAGGCGAGTTGCGAGGCGTCCGGCTCTCCCTGCCTCTCGGTGTTGGGACCGATCCTGACCCTGTTTCAATCCTATCTGGGACAAAATGCGGCGTCCCGCGCAGGCGCGCAACACATGCTCAACGCCGAGTATTTCAAGCGGATCGACGCGCTGAACTATACGATGATGAACGACGACGGCCAGATGCCGGAGAATCTCGAACAGGCCGATATCGTGCTGCTGGGCGTCAGCCGCACCTCGAAGACGCCGACGAGCATCTATCTCGCCAATCGCGGCTACAAGACCGCCAATGTGCCGTTCGTGCCGCAAGTCCCCTTGCCGCGCGGCTTAAGCGAACTTCGACGACCGCTCATCGTGGGCCTGATCGCCTCGCCGGAACGGATCATCCAGATCCGGCAGAACCGGCTCCTGTCGCTCAACGCCGACACCCAGAGCGACTACATCGATCGGGTCGCCGTCGCCGAGGAAATCGCCGCCTCGCGTCGTTTTTTCGCCGAACGCGCTTGGCCCATGATCGATGTCACGCGTCGCTCGATCGAGGAGACCGCCGCAGCCATAATCGATCTCTATCGCGAACACCGTCTGAAGTTCATCGCGCAGGTTTGACGGCGCGCGCCGGAGCCCTCATGTCGCCTATCTGGAACCCAGCTTTCCGGCTTGTTTTGGCCTCGGGCAGCGTTACCCGTCAACGACTTTTGCAGGCGGCGGGTCTGCCCGTCGAGGCGATCCCGGCGAATGTGGACGAGCGCGCGATCGAGGCCGGGCAATCGGAAGGCGATGCGCGGGAGCTTGCGTTGACGTTGGCGAAAGCCAAGGCGCTCTCCGTTGCGCAGTCGGAGCCCGGTGCGCTCGTCGTCGGCGCGGACCAGGTGCTGTCGCTTGAAAGCCTTGTATTTCATAAATCCACGACACGTGACGCGGGGCTGCGCACGCTTGCTACTCTTGCGGGCAAGACGCATCGTCTGACCTCGGCCTTCGCGCTGGCTCGGGACGGACACTTGATGGCGGCGGACGCTGATGCGGCGGAAATGACGATGCGCGAACTGGACGAAACGGCGCTGCGGCTCTACTTCGACACTGCGGGCCCCGGCGTTCTAGGCAGCGTCGGCGTCTATCAATGGGAGGGCGTGGGCGTGCATCTGTTCTCGCGCGTGGCCGGAGATCACTCTACTATTCTTGGACTGCCGATGTTGAAGCTTTTGGCCGCCCTGCGCGCGATTGGCGCGTTGAGAATCTGAACGTGAAGTCATGATCATCGTTGGTCTCACCGGCTCGATCGCTATGGGAAAGTCGACCCTGGCGGCGATGTTCCGCCGACTTGGCGCGCCGGTGTTCGACGCCGACGCCGCGGTGCACGAGATCTATCGCGGCGCGCTCGCCGGCGAAGTCGAGGCCGCCTTTCCAGGCGTTACGCTGGATGGGAAGGTTGATCGCGAGCGCCTGAGCAAATATGTCGTCGGCGACGCCGAGGCGATGAAGCGGCTGGAGGCGATCGTTCATCCCGCCGTTGCCGCCCTGCGGCTGAAATTCCTCGAAAGCGCGCGGCAATCCGGTGCGCGCGTCGCGATTCTCGACGTGCCGCTCTTATGCGAGACCGGCGGAGATCGAAACGTCGACGTCGTGGTGACGGTCAGCGCGCGGCCCGAAGTTCAGCGCGCCCGCGCGCTGGCTCGGCCTGGGGCCAGCGCCGATAGGTTCGAAGCGTTGATGGCGAGGCAGAAGCCAGATGTGGAAAAGCGCCGCTGCGCGCATTTCGTCATCGACACGAGCGGCCCGCTCGCCGATTCCCATCGTCAGGCTGAGGACTTTCTACGCGCCTTGCTCGGCGCCGAGGGCGACAGACATGCGTGAGATCGTGCTCGA
>JAGWRL010000059.1 GCA_028876585.1 Pseudomonadota bacterium
ACGCCGTCGCCGCCCGCTACGACCCGCGCAGTTCGCGCGTGGTGGTGAGGCTCAATACGGACCTACAAATCAGCTTTCCCACGCGCCTCGCCGAAGGGTTGGCCGGTGCCTCGTCGGAGGCCCTGCGGACCATCGAAATCACCCCGTCCGGCCTGGGTTTGCACTGGCCCGAACTCGACGCGGACCTCTACGTGCCGGGTCTGTTGGCGGGCCAATTCGGCAGCCGCCGTTGGATGGCGGCTCAACTCGGCGCCGCTGGCGGCCGGGCGCGCAGCCAAGCCAAGGCCGACAGCTCGCGCGAGAATGGGCGCAAGGGCGGCCGCCCGCGCAAGGCGGTCGCCCACCGATGAGCCTCGCGGCGCGGCCTCATCTCTTAAAAGATTATGTATTCCAGCTACTTATGCAAGGTCCTTGCGAGAGAATCAAGATCGCGGCCACGCCCCGCCAATGCAAAACGCCGGCCTCGCGGCCGGCGCGCAAAGGACGTCCTTCACGCCGCCTTTTTCTGCGGCGCATGCCAGGCGGCCACCGCCGCCGCCCGGGCCCGCCGCTCCGGCGGGGTCTCTTCGAGCCGCAGAGCGTGGGAATGGCGGTCGCTCTGGCCCCAGCCGATGTCTTGGAATTCGCGTTCGCTCATGCCGGCGAGGGCAGCGCGGGCGCGGCGGGCGGTCCAGGCTTTGCCCAGCCACGCGAACACTTTGCCGAACGAGCCCGAAACGGGCGTGGCGGTGGTCATCGTGATCGTGGACATTGGCCTTATCCCAGAAACTCGATCGGAAGTGATCGAATGCGCTCAATATGGGCGCGCCCTATCAATCGGTCCAACGAATGTTTATAGAGAAACCCATTCCTATTCGAGATCGTTTCCCATGCTCGACACCGACCAGCTCCGTTCCTTCCTCGCCATCGTCGACGAGGGCTCGTTCACCCGCGCCGCCGAGCGGGTGCACAAGACGCAATCGGCGGTGTCGATGCATGTGCGCCGGCTGGAGGAGCAGCTCGGCTGCGCTTTGTTCGTCAAGCAGGGGCGCGGCGCCCGGCTGACGGCGGAGGGCGAGCAACTGGTGGAATACGCCCGGCGAATCCTGCGCGAGGAGGCCGGCGCGATCGCCGCGCTGTCGCGCAAGGGCCTGCGCGGCGAGGTCCGGTTCGGCGTGCCCGACGATTACGCCGAGGCGTTCCTGTCCGACATCCTGCTACGCTTCAATCACCGCCACCCCCTGGTCGCCATCGCCGTCTCTTGCGAGAATTCGATCGAACTGGCGGGCCTGGTGCGCGCCGGCGCGCTCGATCTGGCGCTGGTGACCGATTTTCCCGGCCTGGAGGGGTTTGAGCTGATTCGCGAGGAGCCGCTGGTCTGGGTGGCGGCCAACAAGTTCAAGCCGCCGGCGGGCGAACCGCTGCCGCTGGCGCTCGGCAGCCCCTCCTGCATCTGGCGCCGCGTCGCCGACGAGGCGCTGGAGGGCCAGCGCCAGCGGGTGCGCAGCCTGTTCGTGTCGCGCAATTACAGCGCCATCGGCGCGGTGGTGCGGGCCGGGCTGGCGGCGACCATGCTGCCGCAAGGGATGGTGCGCGACGGCCTGCGCATGCTGGGTCCCGACGCCGGCCTGCCGCCGCTGCCGCTGACCCGCATGGGCCTGATCCACCCCGCCGCGCACGCCACGGCCGAGACGGAGGCGCTGGCGCAAGCTGTGCGCGAAACCATCGCGGCGGGGGAGCGGAAGGCGGCGTGAGGCGCCTGGCGTTCGTTATGGGGAAGGGTTGCTGTCGGAGCTTGGCGAACGTTTCCGCCATCCACGACCCTCGTCCTGAGGAGCCCCGAAGGGGCCTCGAAGGACGCTCGGCGGCCCGACCGTTTCCGCGATCACACGGCGCCGCCCCGCCGTTTGGCGAGTTTGGACAAGCGCTCGAAATCGCCGCGCATGTAGGCCTCCTTCTTGGCTCGCGACCACCCCTTTAGCCGACGCTCGGCGGCTATGGCCTCGTCGACGCGCTCATAATGTTCGGAATGCAAAAGGACGACGGGCCTGCGCGCAAAGGTGAAGCAACCGGGGATGGCGCCGTTCGCGTGTTCGCTGACGCGTTCCTCCACGGGCTTTCGCGTGATGCCGACGTAGTAGGCGCCGTCGGCGCAGCGAAGGATATAAATCGAAGCGCCGCCGGTCACTACCTTCGCTCCCTGCCGCATCCCAACCTAAGGCGGCGCTTTGCACGTATGCCGGCGTTCGCTGGAGCGTGGTTCGAGGCCGCTTCGCGGCGCCTCACCACGAGGGCGGCGCTTGGCGGAATATCCGCCCCCGCCCTCCCGCGACACGCCAAACCCCCGCCGCCCCTAAATCGCCAGCTCCACCGTCACCGGGGCGTGGTCGGAGGGGCGGTCCCAGGCGCGGGCGTCGCGGTGGACGCGCATCTTGCGCACCGTATCGGCGAGCGGCGGGCTGACCCAGACGTGATCGAGCCGGCGCCCCTTGTCGGCCGCCGCCCAATCGGGCGAGCGGTAGCTCCACCAGGTGTAGAGCTTCTCCTCGGGCGGCACGAAATGGCGCAGAGCGTCGTACCACTTGCCGGCCTTCTGGGCGCGGGTGAATTTCTCCACCTCGACCGGCGTGTGGCTGACGACGTTGAGCAGCGCCTTGTGGCTCCAGACGTCGTGTTCGAGCGGGGCGATGTTGAGATCGCCGACCAGGATGGCTTTGCCCTTGGCCTTCGGCGCGCGCTGGAACCAGGCGCCCATTTCGTCGACGAAATCGAGTTTATGGGCGAATTTCGGGTTGGCTTTGACGTCGGGCTCGTCGCCGCCGGCGGGGACGTAGAAATCATGGATCTCGACGCCGCCGAACTTGCCGTCCAGCGTCACCGCGATATGGCGGCTGTCGCCCTTGTCGCAGAAATCGCGCCGGTCGACGTCGGCGAACGGATGGCGCGAGACGATGGCGACGCCGTGATAGCCCTTCTGCCCGTTGAGCGCGATGTGCTCATAGCCGGCGTCGCGGAACGCCCCTGCGGGGAAATTGGCGTCGGGGCATTTCGTTTCTTGCAGGCACAGCGCGTCGGGGGCCTGCTCGTTGAGGAAGCGGACGACCGAATCGATGCGCAGGCGGACCGAATTGATGTTCCAGGTGGCGAGCGAAAAGGGCACGGGGGCGGTCTCGGGCGGGAAAGCCTCCATTGACCACGAAGCCGCGCGCCCGCCAAGCGCGCCGCCGTTTTGCCCACAGGCCTCAGCCGGTCAGCGCCGCCCACCACGCCGGCGCGTCATAGGCGGGGACGGCGAAATCGATCCGCGCGACTTCGCCGCCGGCGCCGAGGTCTAGCCCCTCGGCGTCGAGCCCGACCGGGCGCCAGGCCCGTTTGGGCGCGCCGGCGCGCCGGGCCAACTCGGCGTCGCCGAGCGCGGCGGCGCGCTCCAGCAATTCCGCCTCGGCGGCGGCCAGGGCGGCGGCGTCGCCGGCAACCAGCAGATCCTGCGGCGTCAGCGCGTCGGCGCGGCCGAAGCCGCCGTTGAAATGCACCGTCGCGATCTCCAGCCGGCGCAGCGAGAAATCGGCGAAATTGATGTAGAGCTTGGCCTTCGGGTTGCGCCGGGCGTAGCGCTCGCGCCCGTCGTCGCCGGCGCGGCGGCGCACCACGCCGTTGAGGGTGAGGCGCGGCAGGTTGAGCGGATCGCCGCGCCCGGCCTCGCTCGTCAGCAGCAGGGACGCGCGCGGATCGTCGGCGAGGTTGCGGGTGTGGCGGGCGAGATCGGACATCAGGAACAAAGGCGCCCCGTCCCAATCGCTCGCCACGCCGACCAGCGTCGTCAGCGGCGCGCCGCCGTCGAGCGTCGCCAGCGCGCCGGTGCGCGCCATTCGCAGCCGGCGCTTGCTGTCACGCCGCGCCGCCGCCATCGCCTCGCCCAAATCGTCCATTCCCGCATCCTTGCAAGAAAACCGCGCCAAACATTGAAAATCTCGGGAATGTGTCTAATATCTGTCAGGCGGGTTTGTAAGCTCGCGCTGACGATTTGGACGAAGCCCTGTCCTGAAAACGTCAAATTTCGGCCCCGATGGCGCGAAATGACGCGCGGCGACCTCAAAGCCTTGTTGGCCCGAGGCGTCAACCCGAGTGGAATTCCATGCCGACGATTGCGCTGGTCGACGACGATCGCAACATTCTCACCTCCGTCTCGCTGTCGATGGAGGCCGAGGGTTTCCGCGTGCAGACCTACACCGACGGCGCGAGCGCGCTCGACGGGCTGAAGGCCAACCCGCCCGATCTCGCCATTTTCGACATCAAGATGCCGAGGATGGACGGGATGGAGCTGTTGCGGCGCTTGCGGCAGAAATCCGACCTGCCGGTGATCTTCCTGACGTCGAAGGACGAGGAGATCGACGAATTGTTCGGCCTCAAGATGGGCGCCGACGATTTCATCCGCAAACCGTTCTCGCAGCGCCTGCTGGTCGAGCGCGTCAAGGCGATCCTGCGCCGCGCCAACCCGAAGGACGCCGCCGCGCAGAAGGAGACGGAAGCCAAAATTCTCGAACGCGGCCGGCTGAAGATGGACCCGGAGCGCCACACCTGCACGTGGGACGGCACGCCGGTGACGCTGACCGTGACCGAGTTCCTCATCCTGCAGGCGCTCGCGACCCGCCCCGGCGTGGTCAAGAGCCGCAACGCGCTGATGGACGCGGCCTATGACGACCAGGTCTATGTCGACGACCGCACCATCGACAGCCACATCAAGCGGCTGCGCAAGAAGTTCAAAGTGGTGGAGCCGGATTTCGAGATGATCGAGACGCTGTACGGCGTCGGCTACCGGTTCCGCGAGGCATAGCCTGAGTTCACGCATGATGGGCGTCGAATTCCACACGGCGCAAACTCCCCTGTCGGCGACGCCGGCGTCGCGCTGGCGCCGGTCGCGGCTGCGCCTGCGGCTGGCGCGGCTGCGGCGGCTGCTGGAATCCAACGTTTCCTCCTCGCTCACCCGCCGCATCGTGTCGCTCAATCTCGGCGGCCTCGTCGTGCTGGTGGTCGGCTTCCTGCTGCTGAACCATTTTCGCGCCGACATCATCGAGGCGCGCAAGCTGAGCCTGACGACGCAGGCCGACATCATCGCGGCGGCGATCTCCGCTTCCGCCGCCGTCGACACCGAGACGCTGCTGGTCGATCCCGATAAACTGCTCGACCTCGCCCCCGGCGACCCCGCCCCGGCGCGCGAGGACGAATCGCTGATGTTCTCGCTCAACCCCGAGCGCATCGGCCGCGTGCTGCACCGGCTGGTGACGCCGACCCACACCCGCGCCCGCATTTTCGACCGCGATGGCCAGATGCTGCTCGATTCGCAGACGCTGAGCCCGCGCAGCGCGCGCAGCGAGGCGGCCGATTCGGCCAACGAGGACACCACCTTCCTGGAGCGGTTCTGGGCCTCGCTGCGCGGCGTTTTCGAGGGCGGGCAGGCGTTGCAGCCGGCCTATCGCTGGTCGACCAACGGCAAGGACCTGCCCGAGGTGGCGCGCGCGCTCGACGGCAAAACCTCGTCGATGACCCGCGTCAACGTCACCGGCGAGACGATCGTCTCGGTCGGCGTGCCGATCCAGCGCGCCAACGTCACCCGTGGCGTGCTGGTGCTGTCGACGCGCGGCGGCGACATCGACAAGGTGATCGCCAGCGAGCGCTGGGGGCTGCTGCGCTTCTTCATGGTGATCGCCGGCGTGATGTTCGTGCTGTCGCTGTCGCTCGCCAATACGATCGGCGAGCCGGTGCGCAAACTCGCCGACGCCGCCGACCGGGTCCGGCGCGGCATCAAATCGCGCCAGCAGATCCCCGATTTCACCGACCGTTCCGACGAGATCGGCCATCTCAGCCGCGCGCTCGGCGAGATGACGCAGGCGATGTACGGCCGCATCGACGCGATCGAGAGCTTCGCCGCCGACGTCGCGCATGAGTTGAAAAACCCGCTCACCTCGCTGCGCAGCGCGGTGGAGACGCTGCCGCGAGTGAAAAGCGAGCCCTCGCGGCTCAGGCTGATGGAGATCATGCAGCACGACGTGCGCCGGCTCGACCGGCTGATCAGCGACATTTCCGACGCCTCGCGGCTCGACGCCGAGATGGCGCGCGTCGATTCGGCGCCGGTCGACGTCGCCCAGCTCGTGCGCGCGGTGGTGGCGATGCTGGCCGACAGCCCGCGCAGCCGCGGCATTTCGCTGAAGCTGACGGTCGACCCCGGACCCGACGGCGCGCGGCCGAGTTATTTCGTCATGGGACATGATTCGCGGCTGGCGCAGGTGGTGACCAATCTGGTCGACAACGCCTGCTCGTTCTCGCATCCCGGCGGCGAGGTGCGGGTCGCGCTGCGCCGGGTCGAGGGCGAGGGCGAACGGGTCGAGATCGTCGTCGAGGACGACGGCCCCGGCATCCCCGCGCATGCGCTGGAGCGCATTTTCGATCGGTTCTACACCGACCGGCCCAGCGAGGGCTTTGGCCAGAACTCCGGGCTCGGCCTGTCCATTTCGCGCCAGATCGTGCAGGCGCACGGTGGCGCGATGTGGGCGGAGAACCGGCCGCTGGCGCCGGGCGCGCCGCCGCACGACCACGACGGCGCGCCGCGCCACGGCGCCGGCGCCCGCTTCGTCGTCAGCCTGCCGGCCTGTTCATGAGCAGCGCCGTCCACGCCTCCGCCGTGCTGGTGGGCGAGCGCGGCGTCCTGCTTCGCGGCGCCTCGGGCGCCGGCAAGAGCTTGATGGCGCTGGCGATCGTCGAGCGGGTGCGCCGTCAGGGCGGCTTCGCGGCGCTGGTCGGCGACGACCGGGTGTGGCTGGAGGCGGTCTCCGGCCGGCTGCTCGGGCGCGGCGATCCGGCGCTGGCGGGGGTGTGCGAGCGGCGCTGTCAGGGGCTGGTGTCCGCGCCGCACGAACCCTGCGCGGTGCTGCGGCTGATCGTCGATCTCGCCGACCGCGCCGCGCCGCCGCCGCGCATGCCCGAGGCCGCCGACCAGTACGAAACGCTGTGCGGCGTGACCCTGCCGCGGCTTCGCATCGACCTTTCGCCCGGTCTCGACGACGGCGTTTCGGCGGTGATTTCCGCTTTGGAAAGGGTCGACGGGGCAGCTTGGCGAAAAAACATCCTTGACGACGCCGTTTTTGCTTGATCATGGTGCCGCAGCGCACAAAAATGCGCCTCTTCGGTCCGTGATCCGAAACTCCGTCGCCGGGCAATGTGAGCCTCGAGTGGTGCAGCGTTGATGATAGGCATGGTCTTGGTGACCCACGGACAGCTCGCGCACGGATTCCGCGCCGCGCTGGAGCATGTCGTGGGGCCGCAATCGCAATTCGAGACGATCGCGATCGGTCCCGAGGACGATATGGAGCAGCGCCGCTCCGACATTCTCGAAGCGGCGCAGCGCGTGCAGGACGGCAGCGGCGTCGTGCTGCTGACCGACATGTTCGGCGGCACGCCGTCCAATCTGGCGATTTCGGCGATGGAGGGCGGCCGCATCGAGGTGATCTGCGGCATCAACCTGCCGATGCTGATCAAGCTCGCCACCCTGCGCGAGGGGACCGATCTCGATCACGCCGTGATCGAGGCGCGCGACGCGGGCCGCAAATACATCACCGTCGCCAGCAAAGTGCTGACCGCGAAATGATCGAGGATCTCAACGACGAGGGCGAGCCCTGCGCGCCGCCGCCGAGTTTTGAGGGCGGCGAGCTGCGCGAGCTGAAAATCGTCAACCGCAAGGGCCTGCACGCCCGCGCCACCGCGAAATTCGTGCAATGCGTCGAGCGCTACGACGCCGAAATCAGCGTCACCCGCTGCGGCGAGACGGTCGGCGGCGATTCGATCATGGGCATTCTGACGCTCGGCGCCGGGCTAGGCTCGACCATCACCGTCGCCGCGCGGGGCGCGCAGGCGAAAGAGGCGCTGGAAGCGCTGGAGGCGCTGGTGGCGGGGCGGTTCGGGGAAGACGAGTAGTTTAAAGTTTAAAACTCTCGCCCAGATACAGCCGCCGCGCGTCGGGGTGCTCGATGATCTCGTCGGGCGGGCCCTCGGTGAGCACACGGCCGCTGTGGATGATGTAGGCGCGGTCGATCAGGCCGAGCGTCTCGCGCACGTTGTGGTCGGTGATCAGCACGCCGATGCCGCGCTGTTTGAGGTGCCGCACGAGGTCCTGGATGTCGCCGACCGCGATCGGGTCGATGCCGGCGAACGGTTCGTCGAGCAGGATGAAGGCGGGCCGCGCCGCCAGGGCGCGCGCGATCTCGCAGCGGCGGCGCTCGCCGCCCGACAGCGCGATCGACGGCGCTTTGCGCAGCCGCGCGATGTCGAATTCCTCCAGCAACTGCTCCAGCCGCGCCTCGCGCGCGGCGCGGTCGCGCTCGTTGACCTCCAACACCGCGCGGATGTTGTCCTCGACGTTGAGGCCGCGAAAAATCGAGGCTTCCTGCGGCAGATAGCCGACGCCGAGCCGGGCGCGCTGGTACATCGGCAGCGCCGTGACATCGTGGCCGTCGAGCGAGATCACGCCCTTGTCGGGCTTCACCAGCCCGGTGATCATGTAGAACACGGTGGTCTTGCCGGCGCCGTTGGGGCCGAGCAGGCCAACCGCCTCGCCCTGCCGCACCGTCAGCGACACATCCTCCACCACCGTGCGCGCGCCGTAGCGTTTGCCCAGATGAAACACCGCCAGCGAGCCGAGCGCGGCGGCGGCGGGCGGCGAATCGGGGCTGGGGTCGGCGGCTTGCGGCGGCCGGGCGGCGAGATCGGTCATGCCAGTTTCGCGGCGGCGGGAGCGTCGGGGCGCGGCATGTTATTTCTTTTTCGACCCGCCCGGCGTGTCGCCGCTGCCCGGCAGGAACAGGCCCTGCACGCGCGAGCCGCCGCCCTGCACCGCCGCCTGCCCGGAGGCGAGATCGTAGACCAGCCGGTCGCCCTTGGTGACGTTGCGCCCGTCGGTCAACACGACATGGCCGGTCAGCACCACATTGTTGTGGCCCTTGTCGTAGCTGCCATTGTCGGCGGTCGCGGTCTGCGTCTTCGAATCGACCCGCACCGGGCCGGCGCAATCCATATGCTTGAGCCGGTTGGAGGCGTCGCCGCCGCCCGCCGGCTCCGGCTTGGGCGCGGCGCCGGATTTCTCCATGAAAATCGTCAGCTTCGAACAGACCAGCTTGGTGTCGCCCTGCACGACGACGACATGGCCCTCATAGACCGCCTTGGCCTCCTTCTCGAAATAATCGAGCCGGTCGGCCTCGATCGAGATCGGCGATTTGGCGTCGCCGCCGGGCAGGATCGACACCGGTTCGCTCTTGGTCGCCGCCGTGGCGGCGGAGAGGCCAAGCGCCAGCGCGGCGAACAGCGCCCGCCTCATGGCGTCTCGCCCAAAGCGGCGGCCTGGCCGTTGATCAGCGTGCGCACGTGGCCCTCGAAGCGCACTTGCGCGCCGTTGTCGCGGGCGGAAATGGAATCCGCGGTGACGACGGCGTCCGGTTTAATGCGCACCCTGACCGCCTCGTTCGACACGTACTCGCCCTTCTTGAACGCGATATGCACCCGGCTGAGGAATATCTCATAGCGCGAGTTTTGCAGCCGCACGTCGCCGGCGAGGTCGAGCGATTCGGCGCCGCCGTCGTAATGGCCGGTATTGGCGGAAAGACGGCTGACGTCGTGATCGGGCGTCGAGATGTCGCCGCCGATCAAGGCGAGATCGACGTCGCCGGGGCGGCGAGCGTCCTGCATCGCCTTGGCGGCGGTGATGTTATAGCCGCCCCCGCCGGGATGCGAGCCGCTGAGGTGCGGCTTGTCCATGGTGATGCGGCCGCCCTCGATGCCGATGCCGTCGAACGAAACGTCGCGCAGCGCCCGGCCGAAATTGCGATAGAGCGCGAAGGCGGCGAGCGCGGCCAGACCGCCGACGACCACCACCTCCAGCGCGCGGCGGGTCGCCCACACCCGCAGCGAATGGCGGCGCGCGGCGAGGAAGGCGCGCGCACGCGCATCAGCCGCGCCGGCGCGGTCCGACGCGAGAACGAAAGTCCGGGAATGCATCGCCGCCGAACATAGCGCTTCGGCGGGGGAAAAACAAAACCGCGCCGACCGCCGCCCTCGCGCCCCGCATTGCGCGGCGCGGCGGGGGCGGCTAAAGCGAGCCGACCTGGCGGGTCCGCCGGGCCGGTAGCTCAATGGTTAGAGCCGGCCGCTCATAACGGTCTGGTTGGGGGTTCAAGTCCCTCCCGGCCCACCAGGGACTCCGCTGAAATCCGAGCTTTTCAGCTATTGGCGAGTTCCGCGGACATTACCGGGGGTTACGAACTTAGGTCCGCGGATTCTCGTCTCTGTGCGTCTGAATTTCGGCGCATGGGGACGAATTTGGCCGCCTGTCTCTGGCGGCGGTTTTCGCGTTTCCGCGGTCTGGTGTAAGGCGGTCAAGAGAGACTCGGTTCGAAACGAAACGAGCGCGCAGCAGTCGTGTGAGCTGAGGCGTTTGCGACAGTTGACCCGGCTGCGACGGCGGAGTCGTTGGCGCCCGCTCTTCTCTCGTCCGGGCATTACGGCGAAGTTTGTCTCGGACGTCGTCCATGCACCCAAATGCGGGTGCGGGCGCGAAGAATGCGGTCTATAGCGCCACGCAGGTCTGTCAGACTGGACGCAGCAATCCCAGGGCGTGCCACTGGTCGGCAAAGCGCGGCGGAAGGTCCATCAGACGTGTGACGCCATAGCCGCGCGGCAGCGTTCCGGAGCATGCGGCGTCGATCAGCTTGGGATCGAGAAAGGCCAGCGACAGCGTCATGCGAACCGAACGCTGGGTGCGAGCGTGCCGGGGCGCGAGTTCGACGAGGTCGGACACTCGTCCTTTGACGAGGTCGTCGAGCCAGGACCGGGCAGTGGCTATGGCGAGGATCAGACGGTCACGTTCCTCTCCCTCCATTCTGCGACTCTGACCGCCCGGCGAATTGGGAAGGAGAAGGGCGCGCCGCACATGCGAGTCTGGCTTGGACCAGGGAACCGACAGCGTTCCGATTGCATGCGGATCGGCGCAATCGAGCCGATATTCGATCTCGAGTCGGGCGGAGCGAACCACGACACGAACGAGATGGCTCTCGACTAGGGAGCGGGCTTGTGGCGTTGGGGAAAGATACCGAGGCGGCGCTGGCGGCTGCAAGTGATCGCCTGTTTCAGTGCAGGCCTCTTGGGATGCAGCCGCAGCCGCGAACGCGTCGTCCGTCGCGTCTGCGTCCGAACGACGCTTGTCGGCGGCCGAACGCAGCGCCTCAATGACCGCGGCTTCCAGCGCGGGCGCCGGCAAGCGATGAGACGTAGCGGCTGCCCGCTCTCGACCCTGCATCGCAGACGTCGAGATGTAATACCGATACCGTACGCCGTTCTTGGCCGCATGGATCGGCGACAGCCGCTCCCCGGCCTCGTTGAAGACCTTGCCCATCAGCAGGGCGTTGGACTTAAGCCGGTCGGCGCGCGACAGGCGCTGCTCGTCGAGCTTTGCCTGTACCTTGGCGAAGGTCTCGGCGTCGACGATCGCGGCATGCTCGCCAGGCCAGGACCGGCAGCGATGGTTGATCTCGCCGAGAAAATGGCGATTGCGCAGGAGTCGATAGAGCGGGCCGTTGGTGAAATGAATGCCGCCGACGATCTTGCCAGAGGCGAGCTTGCGGACCCGGCTGCGAATGTCGCGCCGCCGCAACTCCCGCTGCAGCGCGCGCACCGAACCGAGTTCGAGATAGAGGGCGAAGATTTGCCGCACGATCGCGGCTTCCTCCTCAACGACATGAAGCTTGCGGTCTTCGACCCGATAGCCCAGAGGCACGACCCCGCCCATCCACAGGCCCTTCTTCTTCGAAGCCGCGATCTTGTCGCGGATGCGTTCGGCCGTGACCTCGCGTTCGAATTGGGCGAAGGACAGCAACACATTGAGTGTCAGCCGGCCCATGCTGGTCGTAGTGTTGAATGCCTGAGTCACCGAGACGAAGGCGACGCCATGCGCGTCAAACACCTCCACCAGCTTGGCGAAGTCAGCCAGCGAGCGGGTCAGCCGGTCCACCTTATATACGACGACGACGTCGATGCGACGCTCGCGGATGCGATCGAGCAGGTTCTGCAGGGCAGGGCGCTCCATGGACCCGCCGGAATAGCCGCCGTCGTCGAAGCGGTCGCGCACGAGCCGCCATCCCTCGTGCGTTTGGCTCTTGATATAGGCCTCGGCGGATTCCCGCTGAGCGTCGAGAGAATTGAAGTCCTGTTCGAGACCCGCGTCGGTGGAGACGCGGGTGTAGATGGCGCAGCGCAGGGTTTTGGTCATGGATCGCCTCCCGCGCCGGGCGCTCGATTCGGCCCCGTTCTGACGCGCTGCGGGCCGAGGCGCTGCGTGACGTCTTGCCCCGGCATACCCTTATCGTTCCCCGCCGCGCTTCGGGTCGCCTTGCGCTTCTCGCCGCGGCCGAGGGCGAAGAAGCGGCGTCCGTTCCAACGCACGCCGGTGATGGCGCGGGCGACGGCGGAGAGGCTCGCATAAGTTCGCCCCTCCCATTCGAAACCGTCGGCGCCGACCACCACCCGCTGCAGAACGCCGGTGTGTTCGCGAACGAAGACCGTTCCGACACGGACCGGTGCATGAAGCAGCGGGCGACGGGCGTCGGGATCTTGCCCGCTCGCGCCGTTCTGAGCGCAACCCGGGCTCCTGACTGCAGACCTATTCCCGGCCAGGGCTGCGGCAAGGATTGCGCGCGAGCGCAGGCTGATGTCGCCGACCTCGGCGGCCTGCTCGCGCCAGGTCAGGATGCGGTCCATCAGCGCTTGAGACAGGGTTTGCGGCGCACGGCGGCCGAGAAGAGCGCGCCAGCGGCGGCGCAGGAGAGCGCTGTTGTGTGGGGTCAACCTGGCGTCTTCAGGCGTCTCCCTGACTTCTGCAGCGACCTCGATGTGGTTGTCAGGGTCGTTCGTCGGCGTACAGGTCGGCGTGCGCGCCTGCCGCTCAGGGAGCGTCGACGACAGGGGCAGAGATGTCGCGGACCGTGAGCGGACGCCTGCGGTCTCGAGGTGGACTTCGACACGCGCCGGCTCAAGAGACTTCGCGGCCTCCTCGCCCGCGGCAGCGACCGTTCTCGTTGCCGTGCCATCGGCGGCGGCGCGCGACGGCGCTGTCGACGATGAGCGCTCAAGCTTTCTCTGGGGCATGGATCAGCACCCCGTCGGCCGCAGACGGTAGACAGAGGCGCCGACCGCATCATCACGCGAGCGCTCGAGGATGTAGCCCCGCCTGCGCAATCCGGTAAGCGCGGCGGAGGTCGTGTGAGGCAGCCAGCCGGTCGCATTTGCCATGGCTTCGAGCGTCGCCCCCTCCGGTCGGTCCAGCATCTTCAGGACGCGATCAATTTTGGTTCCGCTGCGCGGAGCCGCGCGCGACGCTGTCGGTGGCTCGTTTGCAATCTCCTTCTTTCCCTCCTGCGACTGGCGCTCAGTCCTGCCAAGCTCAGGTTCGGCTTCGCTGCTCGCCTTTCCCCGCGAGCCGCTTTCGTCAACCTCGACTAAGTTTGCGACCGCCCTCATTCCGGCGGCGGTCAGTTTGAGCGCGAACGCGCATTGGCTGTCCTTATCGCTTCGCCACACCGGAGCGTCGCCGCGGGCTTTGATCTCACGCGCCAAGCCGGCCGCCAGCAGCGGGGCGGCCGCATGCCGCGCCGCCGTTGTTCGGCGACCCTCGGGCAATGTAAAGAACCGATCGTCGCGCTGCGCTGCTGCGCCGAGCAGATCGCGTTGCGTTTCGCTGAGCTTGATGGCCATTGCGAGACCCCTGCGTTGTGAAAGGAGCCGGCCAATCCGGCCCCGTCACTGACGCGAGCCCCGGATCGGCGCGGCCTCGGGGCTGGGGCATCGGGCTTGAGCAAACTCCGGGAGTTCGTTGCCGCCCGCGTGGACACACACGCTCTGTCCGCAGAGCAAATCCAGTCAATTCTCCGCGGAGGCTCGAGTTTCTTTGGGTCCGCCGCCAATGGCCGCGAGGCCGCACCGCAACGGCGCCGAAGTAACTACCCAGTGCGCCGGGATGTCAGCGCTCGTGCAGAAAAGGCACGGGCGAGATAGGCTGCGCCGTCGGTTTGGTGGCGAAGGTGCGGGCGTGGCGGGAGTGCGTCGGCGTTGGCTCGGCGTCGAGAGTCGGTGCGTTGGCCCGTTCACGTCGTTTCCGAAAACGAGGCCTTGCAGGACGGCTCGCGCTCGCCCGTCTGGTTCGCCCTCGATGATAGCCGAACGCTGTCATTCTTCGCCGGAATTTGGACGCGCTGGACGTTGGTTCGGAAGGTGAAGGAGGGCGAGACGACGAACGATCTATTCGCATTTCTCACGACGGAGCCGAACGCGATCGTCGTGCCGATCCATCCGAAGGCCATGCCGGTGATTCTGACGAACCGAGACGAAGTTGACCTTTGGCTCGCCGCGCCGGCGAAAAAGGCGCTGGCCCTGCAAAGGCCGCTCGCGAACTGCGTGTTGCAGATCATCGCGAGGGGCAGGATACAAGATCGACCGAGGGAAAATTGAACGCGAACGTCAATTCGGCGAGGAAATTTGCGCAGCTCCTCTCGCCGCAAACGCCGCGTCCAGTGTAAATTCCGCCAAGTCTATTGCTGTCGGCGCCTTCGAGGCGTTCTCGCTCCTTCGCTCCTCCCGCGGAACATCGGGATAACGTTGGCGGCAAATTCAATATTGTCGCCATCGTCCGTGCGAATCGTAGGTGTAGCGCGTGAAATGGATTTTTGAAGTGAGGCCAATTGCCCAAAGAAAAATGAGACGTTTACGTCCAAGATGCCGGCTAACCCCCTCAGTTCGCTCGCCTTGAATCGTCGCTCGCCACGCTCAGATTCTCCGTATCGATCAAGCGAAAGGTCGAGCTCCCGTGCTATTTCTTCGTCGCTTAGACCGCGAAAGATGCGAGTCTTTTGCACCCGTTGCCCTACATGGACGTCAATGGGATTAGTGGCACTATTCACGCGCGCTGCCCTCCACGGAAAACGGAACAGCGGCACAATAGCAGCGCAGATTCGTAATTCAATAACTATCACGTCACAATACGTTTACATAACAAATCGTCCTGCAACGTCAGCTACTCCATAATGCTGCGAACAGGCCGGCTTTTAGCGTCATGACGATCAAATCATTTTGGTGCAGTAAAGATGCGGCATTCAGGATGAGCGAAGCTTGACCGCCTTCTTGCGAGAAGCGTGGCTAATGTCGTTCTTCGGAAAATCAGAGTGCAAAAGCATTTCATTCGCAATTTCGTACGATCTTGTCAAATGCCGAGCAAGTTCAGTTTGCAAAACGGAGTCGACGTTGCTCAGTTTTTCACATAAAAGGAGCGCGTCCGATACTATAAACAAAAGGTCGATCACCGCGTCCATTTCAGATGCGGGCAATTTGTTGTGGCCCATGCCCATATCACCCATCGAGTCCAACTTTCGCCTCATTTTTGCTTGTAAGCACGCAGATAGGCGGATTGCAAGCGGAGTCCTTGCGATAACGCAAGTCAGTGGCCCGGCAAACCGAGCGTCGTTTATAGCTGAACGGTGCGTAAATTTTACACAAGTGCAACATGCAATATGCAACTAATTGAAACTGACTGGTAAATTTCGCAACCGTTTTTTACGGTCAACTAGCATCGATCTTTTGTTAATGTTGCATCCGCGCAACGTTAACATTTTGTTAACAATTTGTGCAGCGGACGCGCTTTACGCCCGCACCCCTCGGGCGCTCAGCGGCCGTTCGGCGAGAAAGTGCTGGTGACGTCGCCCCAACGCGCAACTCCGAGTCGAAATCTGCGAGCATCGCACAATCTTGCATAGCCCCTTGATCGCCCAATTGACATCAGGCCGGACGCTCAGCTTCGCCTACTCGCGCCCGTTCTTGATTTTGCCGAGAGCGCAATCGCCAAACGATGTTCGCTTGTTCAACGCCCTAACTGGCGGAAGCTCTGTGCGTCGCTCGCGCGGCGATTTTGCTGTTTTTGGTCGAATACGGGCGGCGCGCATATCTTGACTATTGCAACCAGCGGTTGTTACACCTGCGGCATTGCCAAGGGGAATCCGGTGCTGTGCGCCCCTCGGACTGCGATCTGCCGGAGGGATCGGTGAGCGAATATCAATTGATTTACCTGCGCCTCGTTGGTGGATCGGAGGCAAAATGGCCGATGCTGCCGACTAAATTAGAGGCGCTGAAGAAAGCGGGGCTTTTGAAGCGGCTAGAGCACTTCGCATTTAGGTCGCATACCCCGCGTGCCTAAGGTAATTTTCGCATTCCTCGGGGGAAAATTGCGTCAGCGCCTCCGCGATGGCGCGTTCGAGGTCGGGAAGGGAGCGCGGCGCGAGCTTTCGCAAGAGGCCTTTGAGCTTGGCGAAGACTTGCTCGATGGGGTTGAGATCGGGCGAGTATTTGGGA
>JAGWRL010000060.1 GCA_028876585.1 Pseudomonadota bacterium
ATCGTCACCACTTTCGCCTCCAATGTGGCGCGGCTGCGCGCGGCGGCGGAAGCGGGGCTGGCCGCCGGCCGGCAGGTGCTGGTGATGGGCCGCGCGATGGAGCGCGTCATTTCGGTGGCGCGCGAATGCGGCTATCTCGACGGCCTGCCGCCGTTCCTCGGCCCCGATCCGTTCGACCGGCTGCCGCGCGACAAAGTGCTGGCGCTGGCGACCGGCAGCCAGGGCGAGCCGCGCGCGGCCTTGGCGCGCATGGCCGAGGAGCAGCATTCGCGCGCGACGCTCGCCGCCGGCGACCGGGTGATCTTCTCCTCGCGCACCATTCCCGGCAACGAGAAGCCGGTCGGCCGGATCATCAACGGCCTGGTGGAGCAGGGCGTCGAGGTCGTCACCGACCGCACGCATCTGGTGCACGTCTCCGGCCATCCGCGCCGCGCCGAGATGGGGCGCATGTACGAATGGGTGCGGCCGAAAATCGCTCTGCCCGCGCATGGCGAGCCGCTGCATCTCAACGAGCACATCGCCTTCGCCAAGGCGCGCGGCGTGCCCGAGGTCGTGCGCGCCTATGACGGCGATCTCGTCGCGCTGCAACTGGGGCGCGCGCGCGTGGTCGACAGAATCGCCTTCGGCCGGCGCTACAAGGACGGCGACATCCTGCTGCCCACAGGGGCGGAATGCGTCGCCGAGCGCCGCCGCCTCGCCGTCTCGGGGATCGTTTCCATCGCGCTCGCCTTGTCCGACAAGGGCGATCTCGTCGGCGACCCCGACGTGATGATCGCCGGGCTGCCGGACAAGACGCGCGACGGCGCCGGGTTCGACGCCATCGTCGACGCCGCGATTTTCGAGACCATCGAGAGCCTGCCGCGCGCCAAGCGGCGCGACGCCGATTTCGTCTCCGGCGCGGTCGAGCGGGCGGTGCGCAATTCGCTCAATGCGGTCTGGGGCAAGCGCCCGACCGTGCATGTGCTTGTCGTCGAAGTGTGAGGCGCCCATGATCGGACGTTTGAACCATGTCGCCATCGCGACGCCGGATCTGGAGAAATCCAGCCGCCTCTATCGCGAAAGTCTGGGCGCGCGCGTGTCGGAGCCGACCGCGCTGCCCGAACATGGCGTCACGGTGGTGTTCGTCGAGGCCGCCAACACCAAGGTCGAATTGCTGCAACCGCTCGGGGCCAATTCGCCGATCGCCAAATTCTTGGAGAACAACCCCGACGGCGGCATGCATCACCTGTGCTTCGAGGTCGACGACATCGCCGCCGCGCGCGACGCGCTGAAGGCGAACGGCGCGCGCGTGCTCGGCGACGGCAATCCGAAAATCGGCGCCCACGGCAAGCCGGTGCTGTTCCTGCACCCGAAGGATTTCGGCGGCACGCTGATCGAACTCGAACAGGCTTAGGCGGCTTCGGAGGCCGGTTCCGACTGGGCGGCGACGAGCGAGGCGAGCAGGTCCTCCTCCCACATCGGCCGCCCGAACAGATAACCCTGCGCCAGCCGGCAACCGGAGCGCTCCAGGAACTCCGCCTGCGCCTCGGTCTCGACGCCTTCGGCCAGCACCTCGACGTTGAGCGAATGGCCGAGCCGGATCACGGCGGAGGCGATCTCCATGCCGGCCGAATCCGCCGGCACGTCGAGAATGAAGGCGCGGTCGAGCTTCAGTTTGTCGATCGGGAAATTCTTCAGATAGGCGAGCGACGAATGGCCGGTGCCGAAATCGTCGACCGAGATGCGCAGCCCCATCGCGCGCAGATGCGCGAGCTTGGCCGCCGCGTCCTTCTGCTCCATCAGCACGCTCTCGGTGATTTCGATCTCCACCTTGGAGAACGGCAGCCCGGCCGCGTTGAGAATGTCGGCGATCGTTTCGCATAAGTCCGGGCGCTCGAACTGACGCGGCGAGATGTTGATCGCCAGCGTATCCAGTTCGGCGCCGGCGTCGAGCCACGCCTTCATTCGCTGCGCCGCGCGCTTGAGCACCCATTCGCCGATCTGCACGATCAGCCCGGTCTTTTCGGCCAGCGGAATGAAGCGGCCCGGCGGCACCACGCCGTCGGGCGAGAGCCAGCGCACCAGCGCCTCGACGCCAAAGGTGCGGCGATCCTTCATGTTGATCAGCGGCTGGTATTGCAGCACGAATTCGTCGCGCTCCAGCGCGCGCCGCAGGCCGATCTCCATCTCCAGCCGTTCGCGCGCCTCGATCATGTGGCGCGGCTCGTAGACCCGCACGCCGCCGCTGTCCTTGGCGACGTAGAGCGCCGATTCGGCCTGCCGCATCAAAAGCTCAGCGTCGCCGCCGCTGTTGGCGAACCAGACCAGCCCGACATTGACGCCGCTATAGGCCGTCGCGCCGCTCGCGAACACGAACGGCCGCTCCATCTCCGCCACGAGCTCCCCCGCCAAGGCGCGTGCGTCGGCGAGGCTGGCGCAGGGCTGCCGCAAAATGGCGAATTCGTCGGAGCCGATGCGCGCCAGCATGTCGCGGGAGCTGAGTTTGGCGAGGAAACGCTTGCTCGATTGCGCCAGCAATTCGTCGCCGGCGGCGTGGCCGAGGCTCTCGACGATGGTGCGGAAGCGGTCGAGTTCGAGATGAAACAGCGCCGCGCCGTCGCCGCGCTCGCCGATCTCCACCAGCGCCGCATCGATCCGCCGCCCCAGCGACAGCCGGTTCGGCAACGCCGTGTCGGCGTCGTGATGGGCGAGAAAGTCGAGCCGCGCCTGCGAACGCTTGAACTCGCCGATGTCGGAATAAAGCGCGACATAGCCGACCGGCTCGCCGTGATCGTCGCGCACGACGCTGATCGTCGCCCAGAACGGCTGCACCCGCCCGTCCTTGCAGCGGTTCCAGATTTCGCCGCGCCAGCGCCCCGTCGTGTTGATGTCGCGATAGAGTTCATCGTAGAACAGCGCGTCGTGACGGCCCGATTTCAACAGGTTGACGCGCCGGCCGCGCACTTCGTCGGCGCGAAACCCGGTCAAGGTCTCGAACGCGGGATTGACCGCCTGAATGCAGCCGGAAAAATCGGCGACGACGATGCCTTCATGTGTATTGGCGAAGACGGTGGAGGAGAGGCGCAATTCCGCCTCCTGCCGCTTGCGCAGCGTGATGTCCTGATGCGTGCCGACCAGCCGCGCGATCCGATGCTCGGCGTCGAACACCGGAAAGCCGCGCGAGAGGATGTCGAGCCAACGGCCGTCCTTGTGGCGCAGCTTGATTTCAAGTTCGTAGGTGTCGATCTCGCGCGCCTCCAGCCGGCGCAACTGTTCGTTGATGGCGTCGATCACGCCCGGCGCGGTCAGATGCGCCCACGAGCTCGGCTCGTCGGCGATCTCGTGCTCGGCATAGCCCAGCATCGATTTCCAGCGCGGCGAAAGGTAGGTCTGGTTGTCGGCGATGCGCCAGTCCCACAGGCCCTCGTTGGCGCCGCGCATCGCCAGTTCAAATCGCTCCTCGCTCTCGCGCAACGCCCGTTCGGCGTCCTGCCGCGCGATGACGTTTTCGACGACGAGCTGGATGATCGGAGGGTCGCCGATCAGGCGCGCCGAGGTCCAGGCGCTGACCGCCGCGCCCGCGCGCGTGAGATAGACCCGCTCGCCCGAATAGGCGGTCTTCGCGCCGCTGCTGAGCGCGAGATGGTCGGCCGCCACCGCGGCGCGGTTGTCCTCGTGCACGAGCGCGAGCTTGTCGAGGCCGACGATCTCGCTTTCGTCATAGCCCAGCAGGGCGCGGAAATTGGCGTTGGCGCGCAGGATTTTGCCGTCGAGCCCGACATGGGCGACGCCGACGTCGACCAGTTCGAACGACGCCGCCAGCAAGCTGGCGTGCGGGTCCGGCGGCGGTTTCGCCGCCGGATCGTCGCTTTGCAGCCATGTCAACACCGAGGAAAGACGCATGAACGCGCTTGTCCCGCAAATCGCTGGCGCGTTTCGCTGGAAACGAGCCGCGGAGCCGCCAAAGGAGGAGAAATCGGCTGTGCGCCTGATCGATCGAACGGCCTCATGCCTCGGACACTGCGAAAAAGTCGCCCGTCGCTCGTACTCGATACATACCCGCGCCGACTTGCTTGTTTGTTAACGCGCCGCCATGGTCGGTCCAGTGAGGGATGAGGCGACATGCGCGTGAGTTTCGACGGCGGCCGGCTCAATGAGCGCGGCGTCGCGGTGGCGCTATACGATTACGCCTTCCATGCGCGCCGCCGGCTCGGGGTCAGCCCGGTGATCCTGCACGACGCGGGGCAGGGCGTCGACGCCGAACAGGTCGCGCGCTTCGCCGCCGCCTTTGCCGTGCGTGAATATCGCAACGCCGCCGAGCGCGCGGCGGCGATCGAGGAGGAGCGGGTCGAGGTCGCCTACGCCCTGAAATCGACGCGCCCGCGCTATCCGCTGGCGCCGCGCGGCCGCACTGTCGTGCATGAGGTGTTCCGCTTCTTCGATCCGCACGGCGACGCCTACGCCTATATCTCGCCCTGGCTGGCGCAGGCGGCGGCGGCGGGGCGCTATCCCGCCGTGCCGCATATCGTCGATCCGCCGCCGCCGCGCGGCGATTTGCGCGCCGCTTATGGCGTGCCGCGCGGCGCCGTGGTGCTCGGGCGCCACGGCGGGCCGGACCAGCTCAACGTCCCCTTCGTCGCCGCCGCGCTGGAGCGGGCGCTGGCGGCGCGGCCCGATCTCTGGGTGATGCTGCTCAACACCGCGCCGCTGCTGCGCCACGAGCGGGTGATCCATGTGGCGAAGGCGCCCGACCGGCAGGGGGTGGCCGATTTCGTCGCCAGTTGCGACGTCGGGCTTAACGCGCGGCGCGGCGGCGAGGCGTTCGGGCTCGCCATCGCCGAGTTTCTCGCGCAGGACAAGCCGGCGCTGGTGTGGGAAGGCGGCCGCGACCGCCACCACCTCGCGCTGGTCGACGATCCCGCCTTCCGCTTCCGCACCGGCGAAGACCTTACGCAGGCGCTGATCCGGTTCGAGCCGAAGCCGGGGCAGGGGCGCTGGCGCGAGCGCGTCGCCCGCTTCGCGCCCGACCCGGTGATGGAGACGTTCGCCCGCGTGTTCCTGGAGCCGGGCGCGCGCGCGAGGCCGCGCCTGCCGCTCGGGTTCCGGCTCGGGGCGCGGCTGAAGGAGCGGGCGCAGAGGTGGCGGGACGGGCGGTGGATGGCGGGGTGAGTCGCCTCACCCCCGATCCCTCAGCAACCTCGACTTATCCCGGTTCCAGTCGCGCTCTTTTTCCGTCTCGCGCTTGTCGTGCAGCTTCTTGCCGCGGCCGAGCGCGATGGCGATTTTGGCGCGGCCCTTGTCGTTGAAATAGATCCGCAGCGGCACGATGGTCATACCCTCGCGCTCCACCCCCTTGGCGAATTTGGCGATCTGCTTGGCGTGCACCAGCAGCTTGCGCGGCCGTTTGGGCTCGTGGTTGAAGCGGTTGCCCTGCAAATATTCCGGGATGTTGGCGTTGTAGAGCATCAACTCGCCGTTGCGGTCGACGGCGGCGTAGCTCTCCGCGACGGTGGCTTTGCCGGCGCGCAGCGATTTGACCTCGGTGCCGGTCAGAACGATGCCGGCCTCGATCACCTCGCCGATTTCGTAATCGAAGCGGGCGCGGCGGTTGTCGGCGGCGATTTTGTAATTCGGATCGGATTTTTCAGCCAAAGCGTCACGCGTTCAGGATGCCGGCGTGCGCCATCGCGCGCCGGATCGCGCTTTCCACGCCGTCGGAGACCGGAACGAGCGGCAGCCGGGTTTCGTTCCCGACCCGGCCGAGCAGGCTGAGCGCGTATTTGACCCCGGCGACGCCGGGTTCGAGGAAGATCGCGGCGTGCAGCGGGGTCAGTTTGTCCTGCAAGGTCAACGCGGCGGCGAAATCGCCGCGCAGCGTCGCCTCCATCAATTCCGCGCACAGCGCCGGGGCGACATTGGCGGTGACGGAGATGCAGCCGTGGCCGCCCGCCGCCATATAGGCCAGCGCCGTCATATCCTCGCCCGAAAGCTGGATGAAATCGGGGCCCATGGCGTGACGCTGGCGCGACGTGCGGGCGAGGTCGCCGGTCGCGTCCTTGACGCCGACGATCTTGTCGAGATCGGCCAGCCGCTTCATGGTGTCGACGCTCATGTCGACGACGCTGCGGCCGGGGATGTTGTAGATGATGATGGGAATGCCGATGGCGTCGTTGATGGCCTTGAAATGCTGGTAAAGCCCTTCCTGGGTCGGCTTGTTGTAATAGGGCGTGACCACCAGCACGGCGTCCGCGCCGGCCTTTTCGGCGTGACGGGCGAGTTCGATCGCCTCGACCGTGTTGTTGGAGCCGGCGCCGGCGATCACCGGCACGCGGCCGCGCGTCTCGTCGAGGCAGACGTCGACGACATGGCGATGCTCGGCGTGGCTCAGCGTCGGGCTTTCGCCC
This sequence comes from Pseudomonadota bacterium, assembly GCA_028876585.1. Next base: position 6,384 of record JAGWRL010000060.1, read on the forward strand.
GTGGTGCCGACCGGCACCAGGCCGTGGCTGCCGGAGGAGATCTGCCAATCGACCAGGGCGCGGAAGGACGGTTCGTCGAATTTCCCATCCTTGAACGGCGTCACCAGAGCCGGCATCGAGCCGTGAAACTTCGCCCGCTTCTCCATCGCCACGTTCCAATCGCTCCCGCGCCGCCGCTTGCGCGACATGGCGCGACACATAGACCTTCGAGCCGCCGCGCGAAAGGGGCGGCGGCGCACGCGCGGGCTTGGTTAACGGTTCTTATACGCCGCAGGGCTAGGCTTGGCGGCGGAGGTTTTGGATGATCGCCTCGCCCCGTCGCCCCGCCTCTCTCTGGCCGGCCGGCCCTTTGGTCGCGATGGTCGTCGCCACGCTCGGCGTCGGTTTTGTCGCGCTGCGCCCCAAGCCCGCGGCCGAAGCGGCGGTCGTCGCGCCGCCGGCGACGCGCGTCGCCGCCGTCGACGCGCAGCCGACCGGCGCCATCGGCTCCAACCCGTTCGGCCCGCTGCCGCCCGCCATCGAGCCGCCGCCCGTTGCCGAGATCGGCCGGCTCGACAATGCCGAGTTGGCGCGGTTCAGCGAGGCGGCGGCGTTCTATCGCAAAAACCAGTTCGCCCAGGGCGACGCGAGCGCCGCCGCGATCGCCGATCCGATCGCCCGCGCCGCGCTCGACTGGATCGCGCTGCGGGTGTCAGCGACGCCCGACCGGCTCGCCGCGTTCGAGAAAGCCCATCCCGACTGGCCGATGGCCGACTGGATGCGGGCGACGCGCGAGGGCTGGCTGTTCGCCGGCAAGCCCGGCGCGGCGGAAACCCTGGCGACGCTGGCGGGCGCGCCGCCGCTGACGCCGGCCGGCAGAATCGCGCTCGCGCGCGCGCAAATGGCGCGCGGCCAGCGCGACGCGGCGCAGGCGATCATCCGCGCTTTGTGGCGCGACGGCGATTTCGACGCGGC
>JAGWRL010000061.1 GCA_028876585.1 Pseudomonadota bacterium
GACTGCCGCGTGCAGAATCGCGCCGCGCCGTTGCATGTCGATTTCGCCAAACACGCGGAGTCGATGGGCGCGGCGGCGCGCCATTGCGACAACCTGACCGATTTCGCCGCCGCGCTCGCCTGGGCGAAGACGACGGACCGCACCACGGTCATCTCGATCGCCTCCGACGCCTACGCCTGGGTTCCCGGCGACGCCGATTGGGACGTCGGCGTGCCCGAAGTCTCCTCGCGGCCCTCGGTGCAGGAGGCCCGCAAACAGCAAGTGCAGATTCGCGCCAACCAGCGCGTCGGAGTGTGAGAGCATGAAAGCGAAACTCGGCATTGCCCCCATCGCGTGGTGGAACGACGATCTGGCGGAACTTTCCGACGACGTCAGTCTGGAGGAATGTCTGCGCCAGGCGAGCGTCGCCGGCTTCACCGGAATGGAGACCGGCCGCCGCTTCCCGATGGACATGAAGGAACTCGGGCCGATCCTCGCCCGCTACGGCGTCAGCGTCTGCGGCGGTTGGTTCTCCGGCCTGCTGCTCGACGGCGACATCGAGCGCGAGAAGGACCGCATCCGCGCGCAGATGGATTTCTTCATCGCCGCGAAAGCGCCCTGCATCGTCTATGGCGAGACGGCGCGCTCGATCCAGGGCGTGCGTTCGGCGCCGCTGTCAACCAAACCGAAGCTGTCGGACGACGAGATCAAGGCCTATGGCGCCAAGATGACCGCCTTCGCCGAATGGTGCGCCGGCGAAGGCATGCCGATCTCCTATCATCACCACATGGCCGCCGCGATCGAGACCGAGCGCGAAGTCGATCTGTTGATGGCCAATTCCGGCGCGGCGCTGCCGTTGTTGTTCGACGCCGGCCACATGGCCTTCGCCGGCGGCGACGTGATGCGCGTGATCGACAAACATCACAAGCGCATCAGCCACGTCCACACCAAAGACGTGCGCGAGAGCGTGATCGACGGGCTAGATCGCGGCAAAGAGAGTTTCCTCGATGCGGTCGTCAAGGGCGCCTTCACCGTGCCCGGCGACGGCTCGCTCGATTTCGCCGCCATCGTGCAGCGCCTCGCGGCGCATGGCTATGAAGGTTGGTTCGTGGTCGAAGCCGAGCAGGACCCGAAGGTCAGCCCGCCGCTGGAGATGGCGAAGAAAGGCCACAAGGAATTGCTGCGGGTGATGGCGCTCGCGGGCTACGAAGTCGTGCGCTGAGCGGGCGGGCGTGCGGCGAACAACCAACGGCCATTCTTTGAATCGACGCCTTGTCCCCGCCTTTGCAATGCAACGACAATTGACACTCATCAACGATTGCAATATGGTTTGACAATGGAGAAGGCGCCCGACGAGGCGCGACCCGGGGAGGTGTTTGTGCCGTTGCTAGAGCTGCGCAAGATCGGCAAGCATTTCGGCGCTATCCAGGCGCTGATTGACGTCGACCTTACTCTCGAAGCCGGCGAGGTGCTCGGCCTGATGGGCGACAACGGCGCGGGCAAATCGACGCTGGTGCGCGTGATCGCCGGCAACTATCCGCCAAGCGTCGGCGAGATGCATTTCGGCGGCGAAGCCGTGCACTTCCATAAGCCGGTCGAAGCGCGCTCGAAGGGGATCGAGGTTGTCTATCAGGACCTCGCTTTGTGCAACAATCTCTCGGCGGCGGCCAACGTTTTCCTCGGGCGCGAAGTCAAGCGCAGTTTTGGCCCATTCAAATACCTTGATCACGCGACGATGGCGCGCCGGGCGGGCGAGTTGTTCAAGGAGCTGAAGTCGGAGACCCGTCCGCGCGATCTGGTGCGGCAAATGTCGGGCGGCCAGCGGCAGGCGGTGGCGATCGCGCGCACGCGGCTGTCGAATGCGCGGATGGTGCTGATGGATGAGCCGACCGCGGCGATCTCGGTGCGCCAGGTCGCCGAAGTGCTCGATCTGATCCGCCGCCTGCGCGACGCCGGGATGGCGGTCGTGCTGATCAGTCACCGCATGCCCGACGTGTTCGCGGTGTGCGACCGCGTCGTGGTGATGCGGCGCGGCCAGAAAGTCGCCGACAAGCCCATCTCCCAATCGAGCCCCGAGGAAGTCACGGGGCTCATCACCGGCGCCATCGCGGCGGCGTGAGGACACATGTCGCAAAACGCCACGAATCCCGGTCAGGCCAACGTCGGCATCGAGTCGATCCTCGATTTGCAAACGCAGACGCCGCTGCAACGGCTGTTCGGCTCGCAAGCGTTCTGGGTGACGATCGCGCTGCTCATCATGTGCGCGGTGATGAGCTATCTACAGCCGGATTCGTTCGCCACGGCGGAGAATTTCTACAACATCACGCGCAATTTCTCATTCATCGGCATCATGGCGCTCGGCATGACCGTCGTCATCGCCACCGGCGGCATCGACCTCTCGGTCGGCTCGATCATGGGGCTGACGGCGGTGTGCTGCGGGTTGACGCTGGAGGCCGGCTATCCCTGGTGGCTGGCGGTGCTGGTGGGCCTGTTCGCCGGTTTCGCCACCGGCTTGATCAACGGCCTGATCATCGCCTTTGTCGGCCTGTCGCCGTTCGTGACCACGCTCGGCATGCTGGCGATCGCCCGCTCGGTCGCGGTGGTGCTGTCGGGCAACCGGATGCTGTACAAATTCGGGCCGAGCGGCCCGGCGTTCAAATATCTCGGCGGCGGCGCCATCCACCTGTCTGACGGCGTCGAACTGTCGTTCCCGCTGCTGTTCCTGATCCTGCTGACCCTGGTTCTCGCCGTCGTCTACAAGATGACGGCCTGGGGCCGGCATGTGCTGGCGATCGGCGGCAACGAGCAGGCGGCGCTGCTGACCGGCGTGCCGGTGAAAATGGTCAAAGTGCAGGCCTATGTCGTATCCGGACTGGCGGCGGCGTTCGCGGCGATCCTCAATGTCGGTTGGTCGGGCTCGGCGATCAACGCGCTCGGCTCGTCCTACGAGTTGCTGGCGATCTCGGCGGCCGTGATCGGCGGCGCCAATCTGATGGGCGGCGAGGCCAGCGCTTTCGGCGCCTTCATCGGCGCGGCGCTCATCTTCACCATTCGCAACGCGCTCCTGATGGAGGGCGTCGACTCCAACTGGCAAGGAACCTTCGTCGGAGCGTTCCTGATCGCCGCCGTCTACCTCGGAAAGATCCGGGGAGCCCGACGCGATTAGTCTCGCGTCAATCAACTGGGAGGAAACATATGCTGAAGACTTTGCTGGCGGGCGCCGTCGCCGTGGGCGCGCTCGGGTTGGGCGTGGCGCAAGCCGCCAACCCCTACACCTTCGCCTTGGTGCCGAAGAACACCAACAACCCCTTCTTCGATCAGGCGCTGGCGGGCTGCAAGAAGGCCGAAGCGGAACTCAAGGGCGCGGTCAAGTGCCTCTACATCGGCCCCGGCGAGCACGGCGGCGGCGACGAGGAGGCGCAGATCGTCGCCGACCTCATCACCAAGGGCGTCGACGGCATCGCCGTTTCGCCCGCCAACGCGCCGGCGATGGCCAATGCGCTGCAAGGCGCGGCGGGCAAGAAAATCCCGGTGCTGACCTGGGACTCCGACCTGCTGCCGGCCGACAAGGGCCTGCGCGCCGCCTATGTCGGCACGCACAATTATGAGATCGGCGTCAATCTCGCCAAGATCGTGCAGCAGATCAAGCCGAAGGGCGGCACGATTTGCATCCAGTCCGGCGGCGCGGCGGCGGCCAACCACAACGAGCGCATGCAGGGCATCCGCGACACGCTCGCCGGCAAGGCGAGCGCGGAATCGCCCGGCGCGCGCCTGACCGGCCAGAACGGCTGGACCGAGCCGGCCGGTTGCCCGCTCTACACCGACGACGATTTCTCGCGCGCCGTGCAGCAAATGGAAGACACGCTCGGCAAGATGAAGGACCTCGACGCCTTCGTGCCGACCGGCGGCTTCCCGCAGTTCCTGCCCGACGCTTATGAGAAGGTGGCGAGCAAATACAAAGACAAGATCGCTTCCGGCGCGCTGGCGCTGGTTGTCGCCGACACCCTGCCGGTGCAGATCGAACTGATGAAGAAGGGCCTGTCGGCCGGACAGGTCGGCCAGCGTCCGTTCGAGATGGGCTACAAGACGATGTACTTCCTGAAGGACATGAAGGACGGCAAGGCCGCGCCGAAGGACCCGACCTACACCGGCCTCGACGTCTGCACGCCGAAGAACGTCGCCACCTGCATCGGCGGCTAAACCCGCCGACCAGGCCTGACAGCGGGTGAGCGATTTCGTCCTCCCTCACCTCACCCGCGCCGGCCGCAGGCGACGCCTGCGGCCGATGTTTGTGAACAACGATTCGACGCACCGTAAACGCCGGTTTACGCCCGATCCGCCACGGCGCGGTGTTTGGACGATGTTGCTGTCGCCGCCGTTGCTGCAACAGCCAGCATGAACTGATTTTGGTTTCACGTGATCCTGTTCGCCCGCGCAGAGTTTAACATGGCGATTTATCAGCCGCCTATCGCAACAACGGCTAGGCCGCCAACTTCGGCTTGCATGATTATAAAGGGATGCGCCCGGATTTTTCTGATCGACAATGTCTGCTATGGTCGCAACTGCTGACTCGATCTTTGCCTCACGCGCAACCCGCCGCGCAGGCCTCCGCGAATACGCGCCCAACTGGCGTACGACTTCGCCAGCGCCCGGATTCGATAGCGGCGGCGCGAGATCACGGCTCCCCCTCGCGCGAGACGGCGCCTGCGCGCGCCAGCCGATGCGACGAAGCGGGCGCGCGCCACGCCGGCCGGACGATCGCGGCGCGGTGAAATTCATCGCGGTTGGCCGAGATTTTATGTTTTTTTGCCTGGAGTCAGGCGCGAACAACGCGCGCCGCATTGACGGCAAATAAAGAACCGCGAGAAAAGGGAGACCTGACCCCGCGGGAGATCCGCGGCGCACGGGCGCCTGCGCCCAGAATTCGCGGGGCCAGGGGCAAAGTGATAGTGTTGTGCTGTTGCGCGAAAGTCGAAGCGCGACTGTGGGGGAACGAGATGGAACTCGGCGCGTGGCTGCGTGATCTGGGTCTGGAGCGCTACGAAGCCGCCTTTCGTGACCAGGCGATCGACATGGACATCCTGCCGGAGCTGACCGAGAGCGACCTGGCGCAGCTCGGCGTCGTCCTGGGCGATCGCAAGCGGCTGCGCAAAGCCATCGCCGACCTGTCGCTGCGCGCCGTGATCCGCCTGGCGACGCCGGGGCCGCGCGCCGCGCGCGACGCCGCCGAGCGCCGCCCGGTGGCGGTGATGTTCTGCGACCTGGTCGGCTCGACCAATCTCTCGGCGCGGCTCGACGCCGAGGATTGGCGCGACCTGCTCGGCGAATATATCGACGAGGCGGTCAAGCAGATCACCCATTTCGGCGGCCATGTTCTGAAAATTCTCGGCGACGGCGTCATGGCGCTGTTCGGCTACCCGACGGCGCAGGAGAACGACGCCGAACGCGCCGCGCGCGCGGGTCTGGCCATCCATCGCGCGCTCGACGAGATCAACGTGCGCAACGTCGCGCGCGGGCTGCCCGCGCTCGTCGCGCGCGTCGGCATTGATCTCGGCCCGGTCGTCGTCGATTCCACCGGCGAAGTGTTCGGCGATCCCCCCAACGTCGCCGCACGCGTGCAAACCGCCGCGGAACCCGGCCAATTGCTGGTCACCGCGGCGGTGCAGCGCCAGATCGCCGGCCTGTTCGTCGCGGAGGACAAGGGTCCGCACGACCTGAAGGGCGTGCAGGAGCGCATGACGCTGTTCCGGGTCGTCCGGCTCAGCGGCGGCGGCCGCAGGTCGGTGCAAAAGGAGCTGACGCCGCTCGTCAATCGCGAGCAAGAGAAGGCGGTTTTGCGCGCGCGCTGGCAAAGCGCGCGCGCCGGCGAGGGCCAGGTTCTGTTGTTCACCGGCGAACCCGGCATCGGCAAATCGCGCATTGTCGACGAGTTCCATAGTTGGCTGCGCGATACGCCGCATACCTGGATCGAATGGCGCTCGTCGCAACTGCTGCAAAACACGCCGCTGCATCCCATGATCGAATGGGCGCGGCAGCGCTTTGGCGGCGAAGACGTCGGCGCCGACAAGCGCCTGCATGAACTCGAGGCGGCCCTCGAAAATGTCGGGCTCGACCCGGAGGAATACGCGCCGCTGCTCGCGCCGATCATTGATCTTCCGCTGCCGTCCGCGCGCGAACTCAAGCTGCCGCCCGAGGAGCTGCGGCGCCGGCAAATGGCCGCGATCGCCGAATGGATCCTCGCCGGCGCCAAGACGCAGCCGATCGTGCTGGTGATCGAGGACCTGCACTGGACCGATCCCACCACGCTCGAAGTGCTGAGCCGCATCGCCGAACGCGCCGCCGAGGCGCCGCTGTTCGTCATCGCGACCGCGCGGCCGGAATTCCTGCCCGCGTGGGACTCCCGCCCGGATTTCGCGGCCATGAACATCGGGCCGCTCGACCGCGCGCAAATCCTGACCATGGTTGGCGAAATCTCGGCCCGCATCGGCCTGTCGCGCGAGGCGGCCGACCATTTGACCGAACGCACCGGCGGCGTGCCGCTGTTCGTCGAGGAACTGACGCGGCTGTTGGTGGAGCGCGGCGGCCTGGGCGACGATCACGCGCTGCCGCCGACTTTGCAGCAATCGCTCGCCGCGCGGCTCGACCGGCTTGGCCCGGCGCGCGAGGCGGCGATGATCGGCTCGGTGCTCGGGCGTGAATTTTCCTTCGCGTTGTTATGCGCCGTCGCCGGCACGGACGAAGCCGAACTCGGACGGGCGCTGGAGAAGCTTGCGGAAGCCGGCATCCTCATCGTCGACGGTCGGGCGCCCGACGCCAACTGCCGCTTCCGACATGCGCTGATCCAGGACAGCGCCTACGAGACGCTGTTGAAGAGCCGCCGGCAGACGCTGCACCGGCGCGCCGCCGAGATCCTGCGCGATCGGCTCGCCGCCCGCGCCACGGCCGAGCCGGAAGCGATCGCACATCATTTCACGCTCGCCGGTCTTGCCGACGAAGCGATCGAATGGTGGGGCAAGGCGGGCGATCAGGCGTTGCGCCGCTCGGCGTTCCGCGAGGCGATCGCGCATCTGAGCAAGGCGATCGAGTTGGCCGACCGCGAAGCGGCGACGCCGACGGCGCTCAGCCCGCAATGGCAGGACCGCCGCGTCAGGCTTCAGTCCGAATATGGAACGGCGGTGGCGTGGTTGCGCGGCTTCGGCGCCGACGAGACCAAGGCCGCGTTCGCCCGCGCCCGCGAACTCGCCGAAGCGGCCGGCCAGATCGAGCAACGCGCCACCTCCTACTACGGCGTATGGGTCGGCCATCTCGTGCGCGCGGAACTGGCCGCCGCGCGCGAACGCGCCGAAGCGCTCGTCGCCGAAATGCAGACCGGCGGCCCCTCCGCGCTGCTGGCGACCGCGCATCGCCTGCTCGCCATGACGGCCTGGCTGCAAGGCGACTACGGCCCGTCGCGCGCGCATAGCGAGGCCGCGATCGCCATGAGCAGCCTGGAGCGCGACCTCGAAGGCCGCAGGGTCTTCGGGCAGGACAACTCGGTCGTCGCGCCCTGCTATCTCGCTTACGTGCTGTGGCTGACCGGACACGTGCGGCCGGCGCTGGAATTGGTGGCGCGATATCTGAATATGGTCGACGCCTCGAACCATCTGCCGACGCAAGTCAACGCCATCGATCACGCCGCCATCCTGGCGGTGGCGCGGGGCGATCATGTCGCCGCCCGGCCGCTCGCGGCGCGGATGGCCGAATTGTCGGCGGGGCCGGGGCTGACGCTTTACTCCACCTCCGCCGAAATGATCCTGACCTGGTGCGACGGCCGGGAGCGCGGCGCCAGCGGCGTCATCGAGCGCATGCGCGCGGCGATCGCCGCCTACGCGGCGCCGGGCAGCGGCATCCTGCTGCCGCTCTACAACGCGCTGCTGGCGGAGTTCGAGGCCGATGGCCCCGACCCCGACCGGGCGCTGTCAACCTTCGAGGAAGCGCTCAAATATGCGCGCGTGTCGGGCGAACACTGGACCACCCCGCTGCTGCACCGCATCCGCGGCGACATCCTGTTGAAGCTCGGCCAGCCCGCGCTGGCCGAGCAGGCCTATATCGCCGGCATCGACATCGCCCGCGCTCAGGGCGCGCGCTGCTTCGGCCTGCAAGCGGCCGTGCGGCTCGCCACGCTTTATGGCGCCCCGCGCGCGCGCGAGGCGTCCGACCGGCTCGCCGCGGCGCTGGAGGGGTTTCCCGCCGCGACCGAATGGAAGGAAATCGACGACGCGCGCGCCCTGCTGGAGGCGCTCGCGCGCTCAGGTTGACGGCTCAGACCGGGAAGCCGGGAAACAGCAGCGTCTGATAAGGATCGGCGTAACGCACCCGCGACGGCCGCGCGCCGTCGAGCCCGAGCGCGCGCAGGGCTTGCGTCATCGGATGGCTCGACGGCCCCACTTGCAGCGAAAAGCCCGCCCCGTCGCCCTGCTGGAACGGCGTCAGCGCCTCGATGCGGGTGCGCAGGAGCCGGTCGCCCAGCATCGAATAGGTCGCGAAATCGGTGGGCGGCGACGGGCTCAGCGGCGCGAACACGCCTTCGAACGCCGCGATGGCCGCGCCGGCGCCATCGCGCAAATGGGTCGAAAACGCGCGCGAATCGCCGCTGATGTCGATGCCGGCGACGAATTTGGGATAGCCCCACAGCGCGCGGCCGATCCGATCGGTTTCGGCGGTGGTGACCGGCAGTTGCAACACGAACAGCGCCGGCTCGTCGTCGCCGGGCGCGACGGCGGGCAACGACAGCGCCACTTCGTTGTAGGGCCCCAGATCGGTGTCGCGATATTCGAAACAACCAAACAGCACGGCCGCCTCAGCGTCGTCGCCGGCCGGTTGCAATCCGAACCGTTGCAGCGCCTCGCGGGCGCGGGCGCGCTCGGTTGCAAACGTCGCGATCAGGCAACGCGCGTCGAAATAACGGATCGGCAGGCTGCATCGCGCGCCGCCGGGCAGCACGCATCGCTGCAAATAACGGCGCGGCGCGGGTGCGGGCGGGTTCGCCGCCCTGCCCTCGGCCAAGATTTGCATGGCCAGCGCCGGCAGGTCGCAGGGGTCGAGAAAACCCGCCTGGGCGGCGGCCGGCGCCGGGACTTTGGCTTGCGGCGCAACGGGGCGGGGAAGCGGCGGCCGCGCGCGCGGGATCGCGGCGACCTGCAAATCACGTAGATATTGCAGCGGGTCGGTCATCGGCGCAGCCTTCTCGGGCGGGGCGGCGCGCGCTTCGCCCCGCAAGCCTCAAGTCGCATGAAATTCCATCCGCAATCACACATCGCGCCCAACCACGAAATCGACGCAGCTTCGCAGCCAGTCCAGATCCGGGCTGGGTTTGACGCCGGCGAAGGCGGCGTCCTCGAACTGGCGCGCGGCGGCTTCCGCAAACACCTTCGCCGACTTTTGCGCCCAGGCGAGGCTGCCCGCGTCCTCGATGATCTTGTGCAGGCGAAACACTTCGCTGGGCAGGCGGCGCTCGCGCGGCCGGCCGAGAAAGCCGGCGATCCAGTCGCGGTCGCCGGCGCCGGCGTGCGCCAGCGCGTGCGTCAGCAGCAGCGTGCGCTTGCCCTCCCAGAGATCGCCATCGATCTCCTTGCCGTAACGCGCCAGGCTGCCGTTGAGGTTCAGCACGTCGTCGGTGATCTGGAACGCGAGCCCGATCAGATAGCCGAAACCGTCGAAGCGGCCGAGGTCGCGGTCCTCGCCATTGGCGACCAGCGCGCCGATCCGCATCGGATGAATGAAGCTGTACCAGGCGGTCTTTTTCAGGACGAGCCGCATGTAATCCTGCGGCCCGACGGTCAGATCGTTGTCGCGCATCCAGCCAAGCTCCATCGCCTGACCTTCGAGGGTCTCGACGATCAGATGATCGACCTCGTCGAAAATGCGCAGCGCGCCGATGGGTCCGAGCTTGTCGCCGGCGCGGCGGAACAGCCGCATGCTGAGCGCGTTCATCGCGTCGCCGGTGTTGACGGCGATCGGCACGCCGACGCGCCGGTGCATGGTGGGATGGCCGCGCCGCGTCTCGCTCTCGTCCTCGATGTCGTCATGCACGAGAAAGGCGTTGTGCAGCATTTCCAGCCCCGCCGCCGCCGGCGCCGCGTCCGCGCCGCGGCCGCCCAGCGCGCGCGCCGTGGCGATGCACAGCGCCGGGCGCAGGCCCTTGCCGGAGCGGCCGAGAAAATCTCCAACCAAACCGTAGAGATGGCGTTGCGGCTCCCATTTCGGCACCGCCTCGGTCAACGCGTCGGCGATCATCTCGCGATACCAGACGATCCGGTCGACGAAGCCGCCGGGTCCGAGCGCCTCCTCATGGCCGGGGGCGACGCCGTAGAGACCGGCGGCCTGATCCTCGACATCGGGCGCTTCCACCAACAAGCGCTCCAGCGGCGCCTGCGCCAAGCTCGCGCTCTTGCCGGCGGCGACCGCGTCCGGCGAGGGATCGAGCACGGCGGCGACCGGCGCCAGGAACGGCGCGACGTTCTCGATCAACGGCGGCAGCAGCGCCAGCGCCCCGACGCCGCTGACGGCGCGCGCGGCGACATCAACCAGCGTCGGGTCCCACGGCAGGCCGGCCCGGAACCGCTCGGCGTCATAGAGCCGCCACGGCGCGAGCAACTCCGGCTCGTGCAACGGCCAAATTTCGCAGCGCGGCCCGGCGAAGCCCTCCCGGTCGAGCAGGCCGTTGACCGCGCGCCGCGCGGCTTCGTTGGCCCCCTCCATGGTGGCGAGATCGGTGTAGGTGCGGACATAGTCGGAGGCGAGGAACAGATTCGGCGCGCCAGTGGAAGCCTCGGGCCGCAGCGCCCAGGTGTCCACCAGATTGACCAGCAGCGGCTCCCTGTTGCGCAGGAAGCCGGGGCGCTTGCGATCGGGCTTGATGTCGGGATCGAGGAACCAGGAATGCAGATCCTCGTCGCGCAGGATTTCTTTCTCGCTGTTGAGCGATCGCTTGAGCTGCGCCCAGGTCTCGCGCACCACCTCCTCGCGCGAACATTGCATCGCCGGCCGCCCGTTGGCGCCGGGGCTCTCCCAGTTGGAGACGTCGACCGACAGCACGCCCTTGACTTCGCGATCATCGAATTGGTCCGGCGACAGGGCGCGCCAGAACTGCACCTGGCTGATGCTGGTCAGCGCCCAGGCGGTGTCGATGTGGATGACGTGGCCGTGGCAGATCGGCAGATCGCGGGTCAGATAGAACTGAACGCCGTTCATCCACTCGACGTTGCGCGCCAGCGCGCCGAGATGGCCGAGCCCCGGATCGGCGGCCGCCAGCCTGGCGTCAATCAGCGGCGCGATGCGTTCGATCGGCAGGCCGCAGACGTAATAATCGCCGCGCCAGATCTTGCGAACGCCGTCGTGGCGCGCAGCGACGCCGGTGATCCGGCCCTGCTCCGAGACAATCTGCTCGACCTTGGCCTGCATGACGAATTGAACGCCGCGCTCCTCCAGATAGCTGCGCCAGGGATCGATCCAGACCAGATTGGTTGGCCCGTCGAGCACGCGATCCGTCGTTCCCGCAATCGGGTTGAGGATCGTCATCATCATCTGCACGAACATGTCGCCGACGGTGCGCGCGCTCGCCTTGTCCGCTTTGGCGGCGACCAGCGACCGCGTGAAGCCGATGGCGAGGAATTTCTGATAGGCGGGGGAACGCTCGGCCGCGCCGATATAATCCCACCAGTCGATCAGCTCGTATTCGGCCAGCCGCCGCTCGGCGCAACTCGTGAGCAACTGCCAGAACCGCGCGCCGAAGAAGGCGAATTCCTCCGGCGTGATGTCGAGCGTCGGGCCGAACAACAGCAACACGTCGCGCAGCAATGTCCCCGCGTCGCGCGTGGTGCGCGGGAACATCGCCGGCACTTCAAACATCGGCCGGCCATATTGCGCGATGCCGACGCGGGTGGTGGGAACGAGATGATCGGCGGCCGTCCGCCCGTCGAACGACGGCGTGCGGCGCATGGTGTCGATGACGTGTTTGTAGAAGCCGGGGAAGAAGCGAAAGCCGTGCTCGCCGGGGATCTTGTCGGTGATCGAGGCGACGCCTTTGTCGACGAGTTCACGCCCGCTCGTCCCGGCGCCGTCGTCCTCGACCGGGAAGCTGCGCGCCTTGCCGCCGACGATGTCGCGCTTTTCGAGCACGACGACCTCGAAGCCGCGCTCGATCAGCTCATGCGCGGCGGTCATGCCGCCGACGCCGCTGCCCAGTACGATGACGCGGGGCATGGCGCGTTAGGACTTGTTTTCCGTCGTCGCGGCTGTCGTCGCGGCTGTCGTTGTGTCCGCCGCCGCGTCAACCGCCGTGTCAGTCGCGGCGTCAGTCGCTGTGCCAGCCGCCGTGTCGGCCGCCGCGTCAGTCGCTGTGCCAGCCGCCGGGTCAGTCGTCGTGGCAGCCGCCGTCGTCGTGTCTATCGCCGTCCCTGCCGTCCAAGCGGCAGGGGGCAGGGGCTTCTTCAGGCAAAGATTGGCGATCGCGCATTCTTCTTTTATGCGCAACGCGATTTTTTCGTGCACCCGGAACACATAGTGCGGATCGGCGGTCACCTGCAAAAAGCCGACGGATACATCCTGGGCGATCACCAGTTCGACCGGATTGGCGCCGAGCGCGATGATGAAACCCTTGTCCTCAGGCAGCGTCGAGGAGCGCAACAACGGCCCGCCGCCCAGGAACGGCAGGATGCGGTCGGACGGCAGCACCATCGAGCCGGTCGGCGTCTGCGCGTGGAGGAACAGCGTTTCGCCGAGCACGACGGCGAACGGGCCGAAATGGCCTTTGCTCTCCAAGAACCCGATCTTGGCGGAGATTTCCTTCACCAGGTCGACGCCGGCATGATGCTTTCTCTTGGTGTCGTCGGGCTCGATCCGTTCCTTATAAAGGCCGCGATAGTCGCCGCCGCCGCTGACGCGCCAGATATGGGGAAGGTCTTTGGTAGCTTCCTTCGTCGGAAGATAGGGTTCCTCATCGCCTTCGAGGCCGCAGATCACCACGGCGTCCTCCAGCCGCGCCAATACGTTCGCCGCGCGCCTGAACATCTCCAGCGCGCTGGTCAGATTGGGATCTCTCAACTGAGCGCCGCGAAGCTGCACCCGCACCTGCAAGGTCGTCAACTGGATGGTTTTTCTGTCGAGAACCTGCATCGTCTGCCAATCAACCGGGGGGCTCGCAGGCGGCTTATCGGGCGAATAGGTCAGCTCCCCGCCTCTGATAAAATCCGTGTCCGGCGGCAGCGGGCCGATCAGCGGCAGGAACGAGGCCGCCACGCGTGAGCGCGCCGCCTCCTTCTGCACCGCCTGCGCGACGAGCGCCCATTGCTCGTCGGTCCAAGGAACCTGCGGATCGTTGTTCGCCATGACGCACCCCTGTCTGCTCTGTTCCAACTATCCCAGTGATTTCGATCGCCCCGCGGCGGCGGCGTCGCCGCCCGTGTGGCGCTGTCCCACTTCAACCGCATAGACGTCGAAGACATATGACAGCGCCCGCGTGTCGACCCGGCCGACGCCAATGCAGCGCACGCGATTGAGCCATTGCAGACCCGGCTCGCCGGTTTCAAACGTCGGCGTGACCACCAGCGGCGGCAAGCTCTCGAACTGCCCGCGCAGCGCGCGCGAATAGCCGTCGGGCCCCAGATCGAGCGTGCCTGAATAAGCCGCGTAGATGCGGGCGCCGGCCGAGGTCTCGACGCAGGCGCGCACCTCGACGATCGCCACGCCGTCGCGCCGGATGCGCATGAAATCGGCGGCGCCGGGCAGGACCACGCCTTCGACCCGCGGCCCGACGAAACGCCCCTCGTCGATCAACCAGTCGATCCGCAGGCCGTCCGGCCCCTCGCCGACGTCCTGCCGCTTGACCGTCGCCGTCAGCGAGGCGAGGAATTGGGCGGACCAATCCCAGACCGGGGCGACCGGCGGCGCGCTCGGGGCGGCCTGGGGTTGCGACATGCGCGGCGAAATCGGCTGGCCGGCGAAGCGCAGCACCGGCAGGACTTCCAGCGCTCCCGTCAGCGGTTGCGGCAGCAGCGCGCGATAGACGCGCTCGCCGGAGGTTGGCGCGCGCCATTCCGGCGCCGCCGCGATTTCCTCGACCGGGCCGCCGTCGCGGCGGATTTCGAGCGTGACGCTGTGGCCGGGCCTCACCGGCGCGACGGCGATGCGGATGCAGGGCGGCGCCGCGTCGTCGCCGCGCCAGGCGACCTGCGACCCGTCGCGGGCGCGCAACGATCCAACCAGGTCGCGCAAGCCGCGAGGGAGAACAGAGCCGCCCGCCGGCGCTCGTTGCAGCAACGCCGATGTCGCGAGGGCTTCTGCCGAACTCACACGCAAAATCGCAACCCGTGGCTAAAAATCACTGCAATGATACCCGGATTTCGCCACATACGCCATCGCTCGGGAGCAACGCCAAACAAACAGCGCGCACGTGTGCGACGCATCCGCGCGCGATATGCAGGAGGGCCGCAACGTCAAGGAATTCGGCCGACTCGCGCCGCCGCGCCGCCTTGCCGAGCCGCAACGGGCGCCGGGCGGCGCGAAAATAGGCGCCATTTAAAAACGCGCCCGGCTGGGGCCGCGCCGGCTCTATCTGTTTGCCAACTTCCGTTCTAATGTGCCGGCGAAAAATGGAGAAAAGCGGGACGATGGAGGCGCCGGGCGATTTTGAAACGCTGAAGCAGCGGCTGGTCGAGATCGAGCCGACCCTGCCCAAGCGGCTGAAACAGACCGCCGCGTTCGCGCTGCAACATCCCGACGAGATCGCGCTCGGCACCGCCTCGGGCGTGGCGCGGCGGGCGCAGGTGCAGGCCTCGACGCTGGTGCGTTTCGCGCAGGCGCTGGGCTTTGCCGGCTTCACCGAGTTGCAGGGCATCTTCCGCACCCACCTGAGCACCCGCTGGCCCGAATATCCCGAGCGGCTGAAGGCGCTGCACGCCCGCGCCCCCGACCCCGGCGATCCGATGAGCCTGCTGATCGGCTTTTCCGATTCCGCCGCGCGCTCGGCGGCGGCGCTGCGGGCGCAGATCGACGCCGACGCGCTGCAGGCGGCGGTGACGCTGCTGGCGCAGGCGCGCGTGGTGTTCCTGCTGGCGCAGCGGCGTTCGTTTTCGGTCGCCCATTATCTCGCTTACGCCTTCGCCCAGCTCGGCGCGCCGGCTTTGCTGGTCGACGACGTCGGCGGGCTGGGGCGCGAGCAGCTCGCGCTCGCCGGGCCGCAGGACGCGGCGCTGGCGATCAGCTTCGCGCCCTATTCCCCCGTCACCTTGTCGCTGGTCGAGGGCGCGCGCGCGCGCGGGACCAAGATCGTCGCCATCACCGACAGCGCGCTGTCGCCGCTCGCCGCGCTCGCCGACCGGCGGCTGGAGGTGATCGAGAGCGATTTCGCCGCCTTCCGCTCGCTCAGCGCCACCTTCTGCCTCGCCATGACGCTGGCCGTCGCGGTCGCCGAACAGCGGGGGCGCTAGGGGCTCGCAGGGAGACCGCCGGCGCGCCGGCGGCGGGGCCGGGCAGCGAGCCGGCGCGGCTATTCGGTGGGTCAAAATTCAAAACATTCGGAACGGCGACTTTCGCCTGAAAATCGGGGACTTTCGAGATAGGCAGAAAGTGCGGCAAGGGGCGCAATATGCGACAACCGCAAGGCGCATTTACGGGCGTAAGCGCGAAGGCAGGCGGGGGCGAATGTTATGTTGACGCTGAGTAAAAGAAAGGACTTCTTGACGCTTGGTATCATCCTGCAATTGGGGGCTTATGTCCCTGCCGCGTCGGCACAAATGGCGGTACCGGAGAAGTGGTTTTCCGCGCCGGTGCCAGAAACGCTGCTCGCACCATTTGAGCAATTCCTAAGTCGTCTTGGTGTCAAAGATGCGCGAACAATAATAAGCAAAACCGGATTTGGGTATATTGGCAACTCACATTCCATTGGCTTTCGTATTGAAGACGATGGAACTTGCTATGCCGACAGAGACAAATGCCTGACGATCATAGGACACGTTG
Source organism: Pseudomonadota bacterium (assembly GCA_028876585.1). The sequence continues at coordinate 15,976 of JAGWRL010000061.1, forward strand.
TGGAGCAACGGTTTTCCGCAGAAACAATGTTCTTTGCTGGCGCAAAAGTGAGCCGCATGGATACAATGAAACAGCTTCTTGGTGTGGGAACGTTTCCTTATATTGTCTACAGGGCTAATGGGAATGCCGATGTCGTGTTGTACGACACACCAGAAGGCTGGGTGATTGTTCCAACGAAGTGATTTGAGTGCATAAGTCAAGAATTTCGACAGCGCAATTTGACGCCCGCAAAATCAACGGGTTAGCGCGCTCAAAAATCGGCTGCAAAACCCCGCCCCCTTTCAAGCCTCGGAACCCCACCCCTACAGCCTCAGCTCACCATTGACGCGGGCCAGGAACGCCGCGAGGTCGTCAGTGACGAAATCGACGAAGCCCGCCCCCGCCTCGCGGTCGCCGGGCTGGCGATGGTCGGTCTGGCCGGGCTTGGCCGTCACCATCACCGTCGTCATGCCACGCGCGCGCGGCACGATCAGGTTCTTGGCGATGTCCTCGAACATCGCGGCGCGCGCCGGATCGACCTCGTGGGCGCGGAAGAACGCGTCATAAGCTTCGTCGCGCGGTTTGGGGACGAGGCCGGCGGCGACGATGTCGAACGCCGCCTCGAACAGACCGCCGAGGCCCAGTTGCTCGACGGTGGCGAGCGCGTGCTGGCGCGAGCCGTTGGTGAAGATCAGCTTTCGCCCCGGCAGCCGGGCGATCTCCAGCGCCA
>JAGWRL010000062.1 GCA_028876585.1 Pseudomonadota bacterium
CCCGTCGATCTGGTCGACGTCGGGCTTCTGCATCATCTCCAGGAACTGGCGCGCGTAAGCCGACAAGGATTCGACATAGCGCCGCTGCCCCTCGGCGTAGATGGTGTCGAAGGCGAGCGAGGATTTGCCGGAGCCGCTGAGGCCGGTGAACACGACGAGTTTGTCGCGCGGGATCGTCAGATCGACGTTCTTGAGATTATGCTCGCGCGCGCCGCGCACGACGATCGCCCGGCCGTCGAACGGCGGGCTTGGCGCGGGGCGCGCGGTCTTGATCGGCTTGGTCGGCATGCGAATCCCAATCGCGAATCGCGCGGCGGGGCTTGCGCCGCGATTTCGCATAAGCTAGAACAAAAAAAGAACACGAGCCAGGGCCCCGCGCTTATTTAGTGCGGAACGGGCCGAAGCCAAACGGCGCGGCTGTGGATAAAGTGGGCGGGCGGCCTTTCCTTCCTCGGCCGGGCGGAACAGGAAGGCGCGGGACAGTGAGATCGAGGAGAGCGAGATGGCGGGCGTCAACAAGGTCATTCTGGTGGGCAACCTGGGCAAGGACCCCAAGGTCAGCACCCTGAACTCCGGCGACAAGGTCGTCAGCTTCACCCTCGCCACCTCCGAGACCTGGAAGGACAAGAACTCCGGCGAGCGCCGCGAAAAGACCGAGTGGCACAACGTCGTGATCTATAACGAGAATATCGGCCGCGTCGTCGAGCAATATTGCAAGAAGGGGTCGAAGGTCTATCTCGAAGGGCAGATCCAGACCCGCAAATACAACGACCAGTCGGGCGCCGAGAAATACATCACGGAAATCGTGCTGCAACGCTTCCGCGGCGAGCTGACGCTGCTCGATTCCCGCCCCGGCGGCGAAGGCGGACGCGAGAGCTTTGGCGGCGAGGAGCGCGCGCCCTCGTTCGGCCGTTCGTCGCCGGCGGAGCGTCGTCCGGCGCTGGCGAGCGGCGGCGGCGGCGACATGCACGACGACGACATTCCGTTCTGAGCGCGGCGGCGCGGGTTGGCCCGCGTCTCCGGGCCGCGACGGCGGGCGCTACGCCTCGGCGGCGGCGCGGGCGCCATAGGCGCGCATGAACACCTCGACCGCCGCGTCGACGTTCTGCGCGATCGCTTCGGCGGAAACGCTATCCGCCGCGCCGAACAGGCAGGCGGTGAAAATGCCGGACTTGCACAGGTCGATGAACTGCCGCGCCGCCACTCGTCCGTCAGCGAATTGCAACTGCCCCGCCTGCCGCCACACCTCCAGCCGCTCGCACAGCCGGATTTCGCCGAAACAGGGGCCGGATTCGTAGAACGCGCGGCCGAGCTTGGGGAATTTCGCGGTCGCGGCGATGACGATGCGCACCTGCGCGATCATCTCGGGCTGCGTCATCAGCGTGATCAACTGCCGGCCGAAGGCGGCGAGCGGCGCGCGCGGATCGGCGGCGCCGGCGGGGATCACGATGCGCTCGGCCTGCTGCTTGCGATCGTCGCGGATCAGCGCCTCGAACAAGGATTCCTTGGAATCGAAATAGACGTACAGCGTGCCCTTGGAGACGCCAGCGACGCGGGCGATGTCGTTCATGCTGGCGCCGTCGAAGCCGTCGGCGAGAAACACCCGGCGCGCGCCGTCGAGAATCTGGCGCCGTTTCGCCGGTTCCTGCGTCGCCATCGGCGCGTCGGGGGTGAGGGCTTCCATGTCGCCTCTCGCAAACTTGAGACAGATTGTTGACCGAACGGTTCGGTTCGATCTTGAATTAGCGGCGCGGTCGGTGTAAGTCAAGTCCATTGACCGAACGGTTCGGTCGACTACGAGACCCGCAGATGGCCCAGGACATCGCCGCCACCCCCGCTTACGCTCGCGCCGCCGAGCCGCAGACCGCCGCCGCGCCGCAAGCCGCCGCCGCGCCGCCGCAGGCGAAGCGCTCGCCGCGCCGCTTCGTGCTGCCGCTGATCGTCATCGCCGCCGCCGCTTACGGCGCGCATTGGGGCTATGGCTATTTCACCGAGGGGCGTTTCCTCGTCTCGACCGACGACGCCTATGTCGGCGCCGACACTGTGATCGTCGCGCCGAAGGTCGCCGGCTACATCACCGACGTGCTGATCGACAACAATCAGGAGGTCAAGTCGGGCGATCTGCTGGCCCGGATCGACGCCGGCGATTACGACCTCGCCCTCGCCGCCGCCACGGACAAGGTCGCCACCCAGGACGCGACGATCGCGCGCATCGACCGGCAGATCGAGGCGCAGCGCGCGCTGGTCACCCAATCGCAGGCGCAGATCGAGGCCGCCGCCGCCGCGCAGATCAGCGCCGCCGCCGACGAACAGCGCGCCTCGCTAGAGTTCGACCGCGCGCAGAAACTCGCGCAGACCAGCTTCGGCTCGCAGCAGCGGCTGGAGCAGGCGACCGCCGACAAGAAGCGCACCGCCGCCGCCGCGGCCGGCGCGCAGGCGACGCTCGCCTCGACGCAGGCGCAGCGTGTGTGGAACCAGGCCAATATCGAGGTGCTGGCGAGCCAGAAGGTCGAGGCCGAACACACTCGCGCCGAATTGCAGACCGCCGTCGCGCGCGCGCGGCGCGATCTCGCCTTCACCGAAATCCGCGCCCCGTTCGACGGCGTGATCGGCAACAAGGCGGTCGAGGTCGGGCAATATGTGCAGCCGGGCGCGCGCCTGCTCGCCGTGGTGCCGCTCGACAATGTCTATGTCGACGCCAATTTCAAGGAAACCCAGCTTGCCGACATCAAGCCGGGGCAGAAGGCCGACGTCTCGGTCGACGCCTTCGACGGCCGCGCGGTCCCCTGCGTGGTGCGCTCGGTCGCGCCGGCCTCGGGGGCGCAATTCTCGCTGCTGCCGCCCGACAACGCGACCGGCAATTTCACCAAGATCGTGCAGCGCGTCACCGTGCGCGTCGGCTGCGAGGCCGAGGCGCTCAGGAGCCACACGCTGCGGCCGGGCCTCTCCGTCGTCGCCACTATTCACACCCGCGACGAATCGCTGCCGAAGCCGACGCTGATCGGCGCGCTCGGGCTCGGCAAGAGCCGGCCGTGAGCGCGGCCGCGCCCGCCGCGCCGGTCGAGAAGTTCGACAAGCGCAAGCTCGCCGCCTTCATCTTCATGGTGTTCGGCATGTTCATGGCGATCCTGGACATCCAGATCGTCTCGGCCTCGTTGAGCCAGATTCAGGCCGGCCTGTCCGCCTCCCAGGACGAAGTGACCTGGGTGCAGACGAGCTATCTCATCGCCGAAGTCATCATGATTCCGCTGTCGGGGTTCCTGTCGCGAATGCTGTCGACGCGGGTGATCTTCACGATCTCGGCGGCCGGCTTCACCGTGATGAGCCTGATGTGCTCCACCGCGACGACCATCGAAGAGATGATCGTCTGGCGCGCGTTGCAGGGTTTTATCGGCGGCGGCATGATCCCGACCGTGTTCGCCTCCGCCTACACGATCTTCCCGCGCTCGAAGCTGCCGATCGTGTCGCCGATCATCGGCCTGGTGGCGACGCTGGCGCCCACCATCGGGCCGACGGTCGGGGGCTATCTCACCGACCTGTTCTCCTGGCACTGGCTGTTTCTGGTCAACATCCCGCCGGGAATCGTGGTGACGATCGCCGCCTGGCTGCTGATCGACTTCGACAAGCCGGACTGGAGCCTCGCGCCGCGCTTCGACTGGACGGGGCTGGCCGCGATGGCCGCCTTCCTCGGCGCGCTGGAATATGCGCTGGAGGAAGGGCCGTCGAAGGATTGGCTGGAGAGCCAGCCCGTCATGGCGGCGATCGTCGTCTCCGCGCTCGGCGCGCTGGTGTTCTTCTGGCGGGCGCTGACGGCGGCGCAGCCGATCGTTGACCTCAGCGCTTTTCGCGACCGCAATTTCTGGACCGGCTCGATGTTCTCGGCGATCATGGGCGTCGGGCTCTATGGGCTCACCTACATCTATCCCGTCTATCTCGCGGCGGTGCGCGGCTACACGCCGCTGATGATCGGCGAGACGATGTTCGTCACCGGCGTCTGCATGTTCCTCACCGCGCCGATCTCGGGCCGGCTGATGAGCGTGGTCGATCCGCGCAAGATGATCGCGATCGGCTTCGCCGGCTTCGCCTTCGGCACCTATCTCGCCTCGAAAGTGACGCCGGACTGGGATTTCTACGAGTTGCTGTGGCCGCAGGTGTTTCGCGGCGTGTTCATGATGCTGTGCATGGTGCCGATCAACAATCTGGCGCTCGGCACCATGCCGCCGGCCAAGATGAAGAACGCCTCGGGCCTGTTCAACCTGACCCGCAACCTCGGCGGCGCGCTCGGTCTGGCGGTCATCAACACGGTGCTCGACAAGCGGATGGACCTGCATTTGCAGCGCTTACGCGAATCTGTGGTGTGGGGCCGCAACGTCGCCGAGGAGACGATGGCCGACCTCACCGCCGCCTTCGCCGCGCGCGGCTCGGACGCGGCGCTGGCGGCGACCAAGCAGATGGCGCTGATGGTGCGCCGCCAGGCGATGGTGATGGCGCTCGCCGACGTGTTCCTGACGCTGACCGTGCTTTATCTGGCGACGCTGTGGCTCGCCGTGCTGATGCGGCGGCCGCAGATGGCGGGCGGGGGCGGCGGCGGCCACTGACAAGGCCGGGATAAGCCAGACCGCGCAAGGCTCTCGCCTCACCCCTTGGCGAGGAGCGGACTCACGATGTCGGCCAAAATGGAATTCGCGCCGCCGGCCGGCTTCGCGCCGACGACGCACGGCGTCGGGCGCGACGAAACGTTCTTCTCGCTCGACGCGCAAGCCGGCCGCCCGGTCGTGCTGGCGCTGATCGGGCGGTTGTCGTTTGCCGAGGCGCGCGAGAAACTGCTGGCGCTGCAAGCGCGCGCGCCCGAATTCGCCGCCGTCGAGGCCGATCTGGCGGCGCTGGTCGAGCTCGACAGCCCGCACGCGGCCGAGTTCCCGCCCTCCCTCGCGCCTGATGTGCGGATCGTGTTCTCGCACGCGGACGTGTTCGCCGCCTGGGGTTTCGCCCATACCGCGCCGGCGCTGGCGGCGGTCGACCGGGGCGGGCGCGTCGTCAACGCCGCGGGCGAAGTTTCCGCCCTGCTCGCCGCCCTGGCGCGTCAACCGCGCGAGGCGCCGTGCGACGACCTCTGCCCCGCGCCCGTGCTGGCGATCCCCGACATTCTTGAGCCCGAGCTTTGCCGCGACCTGATCGCCCATTTCGAGGCGGGACGGCCGCAGTTCGGCGGCATGGCGTCGATCGACGCGCAGGGACAGTACACGCACAAGATCGACGTGACGAAGAAGCATCGCTTCGATCTGGAACTGGGCGCGCGCGATCCCTTCCTCAGCCCCGTGCTGGCGGGGATTCTCACCCGCTGCCTGCCCGAGATCAAACGCGCGTTCCAGGTCGACATTCAGCACACCGACCGCATCCTGCTGGCGCGCTACGACGAGACCGGCGGTTATTTCAAACGCCATCGCGACAATTCGGCGCCGAGCGTCGCGTTTCGGCAATTCGCGCTATCGATCAACCTGAACGACGATTTCGACGGCGGCCACGTGCTGTTCCCCGAATATAACGCCCGCCGCTATCGGCCGCCCGCCGGCGCCGGCGTGGTGTTCTCCTGCTCGCTGCTGCACGAGGCGGCGGCGGTGACGCGCGGGCGGCGCTATTGCGCGCTGACTTTTCTGCACGATTCGGCCGCGCAGGCGCGCTGGATGGCGGCGAACCGGCGCGCGTCTTGACGGAATAAGCGCCCGCTGCTAACCCCGACGCGCTATCGTGAAGGAAAACGTCTTTCCCTTCAATAGCTTGAAGTGAGCGACTCATGGCGATCAGGTTTCACGAAGGCGACCTGCCCGAGGGCTGCGATTTGGGTTCGGCGGTCGCCATCGACACCGAGACGATGGGGCTGGCGCTCGGGCGCGACCGGCTGTGCGTGGTGCAGCTGAGCGGCGGCGACGGCAACGCCGAAGTGGTGCGGATCGCCGCCGGCCAGCGCACGGCGCCTCGGCTGACGGCGATGCTGGCCGATCCCAAGGTCACCAAGCTGTTCCACTACGGCCGATTCGACATGGCGGTGCTGGCGCATGCGTTCGGCGTGATGCCGGCGCCGGTCTATTGCACCAAGATCGCCTCGAAACTCGCGCGCACCTACACCGACCGGCACGGGCTGAAGGATCTCGTCAAGGAATTGCTCGGCGTCGATCTCTCCAAGCAGCAGCAGAGTTCGGATTGGGGCGCGCCGTCGCTGAGCGACGCGCAGCTCGCCTACGCCGCCTCCGACGTGCTGCACCTGCACGCGCTGCGCGACCGGCTCGACGCGATGCTGGCGCGCGAGGGCCGCGACGGCCACGCGCGCGCCGCTTTCGCCTATCTGCCGGACCGGGCGCGGCTCGACATGGCCGGCTTCGAGGCGATGGACGTGTTTTCGCACGCCTCGCCCTGAGCGGGCCGCACGGGCGCTGACGCGCCCGCGCGGGAGGCTCACGGCTTGATGCAGGCGACCACCGCCTTGGCGCCATAGCAGGTCGCGCCGGCCATGCTGGAGATTTTCGCCGCGGATTCGCCGCCGACGCAATAGGCGCTGATCATCGTCTCGCCCTGGGCGCAGGACGCTTCCGTCTCGCCGGTGACGATGTGGATCGCGGCGGCGGCCGCCCCGGCCTCCCCCTTCGGACCCGCAGGCCCGGCGGGACCCGCCTCGCCCTTCGCCCCGGCGGGGCCGGCGTCGCCCTTGTCGCCCTTTTCGCCCGCCGGTCCGGTGGGGCCG
>JAGWRL010000063.1 GCA_028876585.1 Pseudomonadota bacterium
AAGCTGGCGGTCAGCAACTGGCCGTTCTCGTCGAACAAAGCCTGTTCCGTCAGCGCCTGGCCCGCGCCCTGCGCGATGCCGCCATGCACCTGGCCCGCCAGCAACAGCGGGTTGAGGGTGAAGCCGAAATCGTCGACCACGGTGTAGCGCAGCAGCGCGACGAGGCCGGTTTCGGGATCGATCTCGACCTCGCAGGCGTGGGTGCCGTTGGGATAGGTGGCGCTCGGCGGCACGAATTCCTCGATCGCCTTGATCTTATCGCCGGTGGCCTGCGGCATAGCGGCGATCGCGGCGAGGTCGATCGCCCGGTCGGTGCCGGCGATGCGGATCTTGCCGTCGGCGATTTCCAGATCGGCGACGGCGGCCTCCAGCTTGTCGGCCGCCAATTCCTTCAGCGAGGCGGCGAGTTTGGTCGTGGCGCGGCCGACCATGACCGCGCCGATCGGAATCGAGCGCGAGCCGCCGGTGCCGTTGCCGCTGGGAATCGTCTTTGTGTCGCCCTGGATGACGTGGATGCGCTCCAGCGGCAGGTCGAACTGCTCCGACACCACCTGGGCATAGGCCGTCTCGTGGCCTTGCCCGGTCGATTGGGTGCCGATGGCGACGGTGAGCGTGCCGTCCTTGTTGAGGCTGACCGAGCCTTCCTCGCCCTCGCCCCAGGCGGTGCATTCGATATAGCTGGCGAAGCCGAAGCCGCGCGCCTTGCCGTTGGCCTTGGACGCCGCGGCGCGGGCGGCGAAGCCGTCCCGATCGGCCTTCGCAAGGCAGGCGCGCATCGCGCCCTCGAAATCGCCGACGTCGTAGTCGCGATCGGTCAGGGTGTGGAACGGCATCTGCGCCGGCTTGATGAAGTTGCGGGCGCGGATTTCGGCCGGGTCGAGCCCCATCTCGCGCGCGCAGAGGTCAACCAGCCGCTCCAGCACATAGGCCGCCTCGGGGCGGCCCGCGCCGCGATAGGCGTCGACCGGCACGGTATGGGTGTAAACGCCGCGCACGCGGGCGTGCAGCTCGCCGATGGCGTAAGTGCCGGTCGCCATCGAGGCGCCGAGCCAGGGGATGTAAGGCGCGAACATGCTGAGATAGGCGCCGAGATTGCCGAGGATGTCGACCCGCAAGGCGAGGAACTTGCCGTTCTCGTCCATCGCCATTTCGGCGGTGGTGACGTTGTCGCGGCCCTGCGCGTCGCCGACGAAATGCTCGGAGCGGTCGCCGACCCAGGAGACCGATTCGCCCAACCGCCGCGCCGCCTCCACCACCAGCGGATATTCGCGGTACATCATGTTCTTGGTGCCGAAGCCGCCGCCGACGTCCTTGGTGACGACGCGCAGCTTGTCGGCGGGCACCTTCAGGATCATGTCGCACAGGATCATCTTGATGATGTGCACGCCCTGGCTGCCGAGATCGAGCGTGATCTCGCCGGTCGCCTTATCGACGTCGGCGCGGGCGGCGCGCGGCTCCATGTAATTGGCGACGACGCGCGGGTTGACGATTTTCAGGCTCGCCTTGCGCGGGGCGCGGGCGAACACGGCGTCGGTCTTGGCCTTGTCGCCGACATGCGCATCATAGGCGACGTTGCCGGCGGCGCTGGCGAACACCAGCGGCGCGCCGGCGCGCAAAGCCTGCTCCATATCGACGATCGGCTCCAGCGCCTCCCATTCGACGACCACCGCTTCGGCGGCGTCACGCGCTTGCGTCACATTTTCCGCCACCACCATCGCGACGATGTCGCCGACATGATGCGCCTCGCCGCTCGCCATCACGGGATAGGTCTTCATCGGCGTTTGCGAGCCGTCGGAATTCTTCATCGGCGCCAGACAGGGCAAACCGCCGAGATCGGCGAAATCCTTGGCCGTGTAGACGGCGCGAACGCCCGGCATGGCGGCGGCTGCGGCGAGATCGCCAATCGTGAAGCGCGCATGGGCGTAAGGACTGCGCACGAACGCCGCCTTCAGCGCCGATCGATCGGCCGCGTCCGAGGAATAATGGCCCTGCCCGGTGACCAGGCGGATGTCCTCGACGCGCTTGACGCTCTGGCCGGCGCCGAATTTTTTCACGCTCATAAAAGTCTCCCCCGATTCGGCCCGCGTCATACAACGAACGGCGACCGAATTTCGACACGGAATCTGCTCGGATTTGACCGCATCGGTCAAGAGTTCGTTAACGCGTCGCGCCGACAATCGCGAGATCGATTTTATCGGATCTTAGCCATGAACGACGCGGCGGCCTCGGATAGCGAGATGAGCGGCGACGCGGCGGCGCGCGCGGGCCTGCCGGCGAACGTCGAGCCGACGCGACGCGAGGCGGACGAGGCGGCGACGCTGAAACTGCTGCCGTTCCATCCCTCGCGCGAGGACAATCCGTTTTTCGCCGAACGCGGCGAGGATGCGTTCTTCGCCGCGCGGCCGGACAGCCCGGCTCCCACGCGCGCGCCGCGCGACTGGCGCCGGCTTGGCGCGGCGGCGAGTCTGGCGGCGGTGGTCGCGATTGGCGCGGCGGCGGCGGCGGCGCATATCCACGGCTTGCAGGTCACGCGCACCGGACAGACGGAAACGCAAGCGTTGACGCAAAAGGTCGACGCGATGACGGCGCGGCTCCAGTCGCTCGAAGCCAACCGCGCCAACGACGAGCTGGCGAGCCTGAAAAAACTGCTGTCCGAGATCAAGGCGGGCGCGGCGAGCACGCGCGACGTCGGCGGCGCGGTCGGGCAACTCGCGGCGCGAATGGACCGGCTCGAAAAGGAACAGGGCGCGCGGCTAGACAAGCTCGGCGACCGCATCGACCAGAACGCGGCGGCCCGCCTCGCCGGCGTGACGGCGCGGCTCGACAAATTGGAGGCGAAGGCGACGGTCGCCGCGGTTGCGCCGGCGGTCAAGGCGACGGGCAAGACTGATGCGGCGCGGTTCCCCGCCGGCGTCAGCAACGAAACGACGGGCGCCATCGACCGGCCGCGCGCGGTGTTGCGCGGGTTGCGGCTGGCGGAAATCCATAACGGCTATGCGATGATCGACAGCCCCGAGGGCGAATTCGCGGTCGCGCCGGGCGACTTCGTGCCCGGCGGCGGGCGCGTGTTGCGGATCGAACGGCATGGGCGCGATTGGGTGGTGGTGACCACGCGCGGCCAGATCGCGGCGGTGGACTGAGCGGCAACCCGCTGATATCAAACGTGTAATCGCTGGTTTGAGCGGGGGCGCGGCGGACAAATCCTTGCGCATCGCCGCCGACTGCGGCATAGTGTGTCAGACTGGCGGCATCGAACGGGCGTTAGCCCGCACCTGACCTCTGAATCCCGGAAAATTTGCTCATGGCTTCTGTCGCAGAGCCCGCGCGCAAACGCGCGCGCGCCTCTCGTGGTCCCGCCGTGCTCGCCGCCTTGATCAATGGCGTCAGCTTCGCGGAGATCGCCAAATCCGAACAACTCACCCCCAAGCGCCTGGAAAAACTGGTGCGCGACGAATTGCGCAAGCGCTGGATCGCGCCGGCGCAGGATTACGCGCGGCTGCAAATCGCAAGGTTGGAGGCGATCGCGGCGCAACTGAAGGAGAAATCGAAGGACGGCGATCTGCCGACGATCGACCGCTTGCTGCGGGTGATGGACCGGCTCGACCGCTATCACGGCTTCAACAAACTGGTCGCGCTGTCGTCGCCGACGAGCGAGGACGTGCGCGCCAAACTGATCGCCAAGCTGACACAGGCGGCGCGCACGCCGGCGCGTGAAGCATGAGGCGTGCGCGTGTGCCCTCGCGCCCGCTGAAGGCGCTGTTCGCCGATCTCGCGCAAATGCCCGAAAGCGCGCGATCGCGTTTGATTGCTGGGATAACCGCGGAAGAGGCTGCGGAACTTTATTATGATTGGTCGCTGTGGGCGCGCGAGGATCAACGCCCGCCCTCGGGCGACTGGGTCTATTGGTTGATCCTGGCCGGTCGCGGCGCCGGCAAGACCCGCACCGGGGCGGAGACGGTGCGGGCCTGGGCGCGCGATTACCCGCTCGTCAACATGATCGGCGCGACGCGGCATGACGCGCGCGAAATCATGGTGACGGGCGAATCCGGCGTGCTGGCGGTCTGCCCGCCCTCGGAGCGGCCGGTTTTCGCGCGCGCCTCCGACCGGCTCGAATGGCCGAATGGGGCGATCACGCAGATCTTTTCGGCCGAGGAGCCGGACCGGCTGCGCGGCAAGCAGCACATGAAACTTTGGTTGGACGAGCTGGCGGCGTGGCGCGACCCCGACGCGTTCGATCAGGCGATGCTCGGCCTGCGGCTCGGCGACCGGCCGCAAGCGATCGTCACCACGACGCCGCGGCCGACGAAGCTGATCAAACAACTGATCGACGATCCCAACGCGGTCGTCACGCGCGGCACGACTTTCGACAACGCGCGCTATCTCGCGCAAGCGTTCCTCGCCCGCATCGCGGCGCGCTTCGAGGGCCGCGCGATCGGCCGGCAGGAGCTTTACGCCGAGATCGTCGAGGAGGCGCCGGGGGCGTTGTGGACGCGGGCGCTGATCGAGCGGCAGCGGTTGCCGGCCGACGCGCCGCCGGCCGAATATTGCGAGATCGTGATCGGCGTCGATCCGCCGGCGCGCTCGGGCGCGAAGGCCGACGAATGCGGGATCATCGCGGTCGGGCGCACGCACGCGGGCATCGTGCATGTGCTGGCCGATCTCACCAGTCAGGGCGAGACGCCGGGCCAATGGTCGGCGCGAGTCAGCGCCGCCTACCGGCTCTACGCCGCCAACCGGGTGGTGGCGGAGATCAACAACGGCGGCGAGATGGTGACGCAGGTGCTGCGCCAGAGCGACCCCAACCTGCCGGTGCGGCAGGTGACGGCGACGCGCGGAAAATTCCTGCGCGCGGAGCCGATCGCGACGGCCTATGAGCGCGGCATCGTGTTCCATCGCGGCGTGTTCGCCAAGCTGGAGGATCAGCTTTGCACGCTCACCGCCGATTTCGACTCGCGCGCCTCCGGCTATTCGCCCGACCGCGCCGATGCGCTGGTCTGGGCGATCGCCGATCTGATCGGGCCGGCGCCCAATCAGGCGCGCACATTGCTCGACTACTACGCGCGCGAGATGAAGGGCGATCTCAACGCCTGAGCGGCGGCGGCGCGACATGCAGCGCGTCGCCGAGCTTGCGGTGGAATTCGACCGCGGTGAACTGGGCGTTGACGGCCTCGGTCTTGTCATCAAGCGGCGCGGGGCATTGCGCGTCCGGGCGGGCGACGCCGCGGGCGCGCAGGGCGGCGGCGAAGGCGGCCTCCAGTTGCTGGCGCGGCTGCGCGGCGGCGAAGACGTCGGTGATCCAGATCTCGTGGCCGGATTCGGCGACGCAGAAGGTCCAGCGGGTCGGCGCGGGCGTCGCGGCGGCGAGCAGCACAGCCAGCGCATAACGCATTTGAAATCCTCCCCCTGCCCGCCATAGCCAGACCGGCGCGGCGCGGCAAGGCGGGGATGAGAACAAAAATAGAACATTTGCTTGACCGCTTACGCCGTTCCGACTAATATGTGTATATTGGAGATCATGCGGGCGGCGCGGAGCCGCAGCGCCTCTCCAACCTTCCTCCCTTCGATCCGACTGCGCGTGCGCCCCGGCTTTCCGCCGTGCGGCGTCGCGCTTTTTCGCCTGGAGTTGCGATGCCGACGCTCGATCTGTTCCTGCCGTTGACGAAAGTGGATGTCGACGGCCGCATGGTGCATGGCGTCGCCACCGCCGAAGCGCCGGATCGCGCCGGCGAGATCTGCGACTACGATTCAACCAAACCCTATTTCGAAGCCTGGGCCAGCAACGCCCGCGAGGCGAGCGCCGGCAAATCGCTGGGCGCTGTGCGCGCCATGCATCAGCGCATCGCCGCCGGCAAGTTGACCGACATCGCCTTCGACGACGACGACAAACGCATTCTGGTGTCGGCCAAGATCGTCGACGACGACGAATGGGAGAAGGTGGTCGAGGGCGTCTACACCGGCTTCAGCCAGGGCGGCCGCTATGTGAAGCGCTGGGCCGACGAGACGAGCGGCCTCACCCGCTACACCGCCGAACCCTCCGAGATTTCCCTCGTCGACGTGCCCTGCCTGCCCGGCGCGACCTTCCAGGTCGTCAAAGACGGCATCGTCGAGGAGCGCGCGTTCGCGGACGCGCCCCAGACCGTAAAGACACAGGAATCGCCAGCGCCAGAGCCTGTTGCGCCGCCGCCGCCTCCTGAGGCGCCGCAGGCTTCCTCCTCCCAGGCGCTGACGAAGGCCGCGCTCGCACTCGCGAGCGCGGCCGACAAATTGGAGAAGGCGATCGAAGAAAATTCGCGCCTTCGCGCCGCGCTCGACCTGATGACGCCGCAGTTCGACGCCCTCGCCAAACGGATCGGCGAACTCGAAGCGCAACCGCTGCCCCCGAAGGCGGCGTTGCGCGCGGCCTCGCGCGAATGGGACGGCGGCCATGACGGGCGCCCCGGCGGCGTCGAAGCGGCGATCAAGACGATCAGCGAGCTGCCGGAGAACGAGCGCACGATGGCGCTGATGAAGGTGAGCCTCGCCAATCCGCGCGACATGCGGCTCTAGCGCCTGAACGAAACTGATTGCCCGGCGCCGCCCACGGCGCCTGGTTTGAATCCGGCCACGCGCCGTGTCGCTTCGGCGCGCGATTCTCCTCCATCCGTGAAAGCGACGTCACCGCAACTTCCCGCGCTCGCGGCGAACCCCCGCGTCGTCCGACGCATTGCCTCCTCATGTCACAGGAACCCCGCATGTCCCTCGCCGCCATGACGCAAGAAACGCTTGATCTGATGAAAGCCTCGCTCGCCAAGAACGTCACGCTTTCGACCGGCCTCAGCGCCTACGACCTCCAGGCGCCGGCCAAGAACCTCTATCCCGTCATCACGCCGCTGCGCAATTCGCTGCCGCGCGTGCAGCGCCAGAATCCTGGCGACGCCGCGCGCTGGCGCACCATCGCCTCGATCCTCGGCTCGGGCTATGACGCGATGGGCTGGGTGCCGGAAGGCCAGCGCACCGCCAGCATGAGCTATACGGCGACGCCGATGGTGGCGCCTTATGTCACGCTCGGCGAGGAAGACACCGTCACCTTCGAAGCCGAAGCCGCCGCGCTCGGTTATGAGGACGTCAACTCGACGGCGACGCTGCGCCTGTTGCAAAAGACCATGCGCAAGGAAGAGATCGCGCTGCTCGGCGGCAATGTCTCGGTGGCGCTGGGCACGCCGTCGACCCCGGTGCTCGCCGCCGCGGGAACCGGCGCGACGCTTCCCGCCGCGACTTATTCCGTGATCGTGGTCGCGCTCGCCTTCGAGGGCTATCGCAATTCCACGCTCGCCACCGGCGTGGCGACAACCAAGCTGATCACCGGCAACGACGGCAACACCTATACGCTGAACGGCGGCTCCTCGATGCGCAGCGCCAACGCCACCCAGGCGGTGACGCTCGGCCAGACCCTCTCGGCCACGGTCTCCCTGGTCAACGGCGCGGTCGCCTACGCCTGGTTCGTCGGCGCCGCCGGTTCCGAGTCGCTGCAGGCGATCACCACCATCAACAGCGCCACCTTCGCCGCGCCGTTGCTGACCGGCCAGCAGCCCGCCTCGACGATTTCCGCCGACAACTCGCGCAACGCCGCGCTGGCGTTCGACGGTCTGCTGAGCGTCGGCTTCAACCCCGCCAACAACGCCTATGTTCAGTCGCTGGCGACGGGGCCGGCGGGGACGGGCTCGTTCCTGACCGCCTCGGGCCGCGGCTCGGTGGTCGAAATCGACAACATGCTGGTGTCGATGTGGAACAACTTCCGCCTGTCGCCGACCGTGCTCTATGTCAACACGCAGGAACAGCGCAACATCAGCGCCAAATGCCTGACCAACGCCAGCGGCCCGCTGCTGCGCTACAACGTCGACGCCAGCGCCGAGAACGGCAACCCTTACGCGATCTCCGCCTCCGGCATCGTGCGCTGGTACTACAATCCGTTCAGCGTCGACGGCGGCTTCGACATTCCGATCAAGGTGCATCCCGATCTGCCGCCGGGCACCATTCTCGCGCTGTGCGAGCGGCTGCCGGTCTGGTATCAGTCCAATCAGGTTCCCAATGTCGCGGAAGTGCTGACGCGGCGCGACTACTACCGCGTCGATTGGCCGCTGCGCACCCGCCGGCGCGAATATGGCGTCTACACCGAACAGGTGTTGGCGGTCTACGCGCCGTTCGGCGTCGGCGTTCTCACCAATATCGGCAACGGCTGATTGGCGCGACGGCGCCTTTGGCGCCGTCGTTTCTCCCACGATCGGGGCATCGATGTCCGCTTACGACCTCACGACGCTCGCCAACGTAAAGGCGTGGTTGGGCCTGCCCAGTCAACCCACCGCAAGCGACGCCATGCTGACATCGCTGGTCACGTCGGCGAGCCGGACGGTCTACGCCATCTTGAGCCGGACGTCGTTGCTGCCAGCCAGCTACACCGAGACGATCGACGTCGAGAGCGACCGCGTCTATCTCGCCCACTGGCCTGTGATGCAAGTGAACTCGGTCATTCTCGACGGGCTGGTCGTGCCGCCCGCGACCCCGGCGAGCGCGCAACCCGCGATCGGCTATCTACTGCAACCCGCCGACGGCGCGCCGCCGGGACGCCAGCAGGCGCTCGATCTGTTCGGCCGCCGCTACCATCGCCTACGGCAGGGCCTCGTCGTCAGCTATCAGGCGGGATACGCGGTTCAGGGCGAGAGCTGGACGGCGCCGTCGGCCGCGCCCTATCAGCTGGTCGCGGCGGCCCCGTTCGGCGCCTGGGCCAGCGATCTCGGCGTCGTTTACGCCAGTTCGGGAACGCCGCTGCTGGCGGTCAAGTCGGCGCCCGCGGCGGGCCAATATTCGGTCGCCGCCGGCGTCTATCATTTGAACGCCGCCGACGCCGGCGCGGCCGTTTCATTGTCCTACGGCTTCGTGCCGCAGGACCTCGTGCAGGCCGCCACCGAGCTCGCCGCCGAGCGTTTTCGCGCCAGCGAGCGCATCGGCCTGCGCTCCAAATCGCTCGGCGGACAGGAGACCATCTCCTACGATGTGTCAGGGCTCTCCGCCTCGGTGCTGGCGCTGATCGCGCCTTACCGCCGCTCGGCGCTTTGATGCTGGCCGCTCTCGAAGGCGCCGTCGCGCTCGACCGGCAACTCGCCGACCTGCCGGCGCGCATGATGGCCCGGTTGGAGGCGAAGGCGCGCGATCTCGCCGCCGCGCTGGCGACCAAGGTGCGCGACGAAAAGCTGTCGGGCCAGGCGTTGCAATCCAGGTCCGGCGCCTTGAAGGCGTCAATCAGCGCCGATGTTTCCGTCAACGGCTCCGCGCTGAACGCGACGGTTGGCTCGTTCGGCGACGTCAAATACGCCGCGATCCAGGAATATGGCGGGCGCACCGGCGCGCATGAAATCCTGCCGACCAAGGCGCAAGCCCTGGCCTTCGTGGTTGGCGGCGCCGCCCGCTTCGCGCGACGCGTGCAGCATCCCGGCTCGACTATTCCGGCCCACCATTATCTGCTCAGCAGTCTCGACGAATCGCGCGATGCCATCGTCGCCGCGCTCGCCAATGTCGCCAACGAGGCCTGGAGCGCCAGATGAGCCGAGAAGCCGCCTTCTGCGCGTTGTTCACGCGCGTCGCCGCCGCCTATGACTGGGGCCTCGCCTCGCGCCGCATAAAGCTGTGGAGCGAGGTGCCGGCGAACTTGCGACCCGCGCTGTTTCAACTCGAATCCGGCCCCGAGGTCTACCAATGGGCCGCGCCGGCAACGCCCCGACGCACCTATGAAGCAAAGCTCTTTCTCTATTTCGATGCGCGCGACCCCGCCACGCCGGGCGCCTGCCGCATCAACGAAGCGCTCGACGCGCTCGACGCCGCGCTGGCGCCCACTGGCGTCGACTTCGCCGCCGGGCGGCAGACCTTGGGCGGCGCGGTGCATGACTGCAAGATCATCGGCGTCCCCGTGCGCGACACCGGCGATCTCGACGGCGACGGATTGGCCGTGGTGAGCGTCCGCCTGATTGGTCCGTGACTTCCCGCGATCGCCGATTTCCCACCAGACACTAGAGGACAATCACATGCCTTCAGGGGGCGTCGAAACGCCGATACCGGACTCGATGTTCGCGCGCCTTGCCTCGGCGACGCGGTTCGTCATCTCCGGCGTCGGGCCGACCAGCTGGTTCGGGCCGCAGCAACCCTTGCCGCCGCAAGCGCCGCCGGAGGTGAAGGGGCGGCAGTGGGATTACCCGTTCGGGGTCAACATCAACTATACGCCGCGCTCGTCCAGCGCGCTGTCGTTCGACAATCTGCGCTCGCTGGCCGATTCGCTGCCGTTGCTGCGCGCGGTGATCGAAACCCGCAAGGATCAGATCGCGGCGCTCAACTGGACGATCCGCGCGCGCGATCCGCGCAACGCCGCGGCCGCCGCCGATCGCTGCGCCTCGGCGCGCGCCTTCTTCGTCACGCCCAACCGGCGCCACGCTTTCGCGACCTGGCTGCGGATGCTGATCGAGGACATGCTGGTCATCGACGCGGCCTGCCTCTATCCGCGCTACACGCGCTCCGGCGCGCTCTATTCGCTCGACGTGATCGACGGCGCCAACATCAAACCGCTGATCGGCGAGGACGGCCGCTCGCCCGACGCGCCCGATCCCGCCTATCAACAGGTGCTGCACGGCGTGCCGGCCGCCGATTTCACCGCCGACGAACTGCTTTATCTCCCGCGCAACGTGCGTTCGCATCGGCTCTACGGCCTAAGCCCAGTCGAGCAGATCGCGCTGACGATCAACATCGCGCTGCGGCGCGAGCAGGCGACGCTCGATTATTACAACACCGGATCGATCCCCGATTCCTTCGCGACCTTGCCGAAGGACTGGACCCTCGATCAGATAAAACAGTTCCAGGACTATTTTGATGCGCTGATGAGCGGCAATCTGGCGCGCCGGCGCATGGTGAAGTTCATGCCGGCGGACTTCAAGCTCACGGAGACCCGCCAACCGCCGCTGAAGGACCAGTATGACGAATGGCTGGCAAGAGTGATCTGTTACGCCTTCTCCGTGCCGGCCTCGGCGTTCATCACGCAAGTCAATCGCGCCACCTCCGAAACATTGCGCACGCAGGCGGCGCAGGAAGGGCTGGTGCCGTTGAAGGCGTGGGTGAAGACGACGCTCGACCGGGTCGTGCAATCTTGTTTGAAACAACCCGATCTCGAATTCGCCTGGGTCGGCGACGACGCCGTCGATCCGCTTCAGCAGGCGCAGACGATCGCCATTCTCGTCAACGCGGGGATCAAGACGCGCGACGAGGCGCGGGCGGAACTGGGGCTGGCGGGGGCGAATGGCGTCGCCAAGTTCAATCCCAATCATGACGAGTTGGGAAGGTTCACCTCGGCGGATGGCGCGGGCGGG
>JAGWRL010000064.1 GCA_028876585.1 Pseudomonadota bacterium
ACGGTGCAGGATGCGCGATTTCAGCCCCAGAATATTGGAGCCGCGCACGAGGTCCTCGGAATTGGCGAACCGGCCGATCAGCGCCAGTTGATGTTTCATCTGCGCCGGGTCGGCGGCGATGCGGTAATAGCCGGCGATCAGGGCCAGCCCCATCAGACCGGAATCGACCGCCGTTGGCTTTGGGTCGGCCTGAGCCGTCGCGGTTTCGAGGGGCTTCAACGCAATTTCGACCATGGCGAACCTTTTTTGGCGCTCCCCGCCTCAATCCGCGTCCCGCGCCCCTTCGGCGCGGCGGGTCCCAGCAATCTTGCGTCGCTCAACCTGTTGCAAGACTGTATTAGCGCGACGTTTCGCAGAATAGTATGACTTTCCGTCGTCTGGCGCGATAGGCGCCGTTAAAGCAGTTCGAATTGGCCGCGGAACGCCGCCTCGTGCTCCTGCTCGCGCTGAATCTGGGCGGCGCGGTCCTTGGCGAGGCTGGCGATCCGCTCGGCCGGCATGGCGTCGTCGAACAGGAAGCCCGCGCCCATCTCGAAAATCGTCGTCAGCGCCTTGCCGGCGATCTTCGTCACCAGCGGCGAACCCGCCATCGCGGGCTTGCGCTGCGCCTCGATCAGCCACGGCTTGGCGTCGGCGTCGATCAACACGTCGAGCCCGAACAATTTGGCGGGAAAGGCGCGGCGGGGGAATTTCGCCTGCGCGCCGAACACGCCTTCGGCGTGCACCATGCGCAAAAAGCCGCGCGCCAGCGCTTTCAGCTCCTCCCGCAAGGCGGCGACATCGACGCCGTCGGCCTTCAGGCGGTCGAGATAGGCGGTCAGCGACCAGATCGCGCCGACATTCTCCTCCTCCGCCTGCTGGCTGACGACGAGCTTGGGATGGCCTTGATGTAAAGCGGTGTTGGTGATGTGGGCGTGCACGTCGGCCAGCGCGGAATCGCTGCAATCGTAGGGCTCCGGCGCGAAGCGGACGACGCCCTCGGCGTGCAGATAGGCGCGGAACGGGTCGAGCGAGGCGACGAGGCCGTGCAGCCGCACATGCCCCTTGCGGCCGTCGACGAGATAGGGCCGCTCGATATAACGCTGCACGACGACGTCGGCGCGCTCGCTGAGCGCCCGCGCGTCGCGCGAGATCGCCATGTTTTGGCCGCCGGTGCCGCGGCGCGGCTTGGCGATGAACAGCGCGCCCGGTTCCGCGCTCGCGTGCGCCAGCAGCGCCTCGCGATCCTCCGGCATCAGGAAGGTGGCGGGAAAGCGCGGCGCCCAGGGCTTGTCGAGCGTGCGCCGCAGCGCCAGCGCGAGCTCGGATTTGCTGGCGAACTGGGTCCAGCCGGGATGGTCGATCGAATTGTCGCGCTCGGCCATCAGGCCGGCGATGCGCAGCGGATCGAGCCGGTAGAGCGAGACGAGCTCGGCCAGGAGGCGGTCGGCGGCGAGCGGCAGGCTGGCGTCGCGCAGCGCCATCGCGACGCCGCGCAGCGCGTGCGGCAATTCCAGATGATCGCGCTTGAGCCGGCCGAGCAGGTCGGAATAGGTCTTGATCGCCTCGCCGACGCGGCCGAGCCGGTGCAGCAGCAGCCCCGCCATGGATTGCGAATGTTCGTTCGCCGCGACGGCGTTGGCGTCGCGGAAAAAGCTCAGCGCGGTCTCGTAATCGCCGAGCGCCGTGGCGCACAGCCCCATCTGATGCAGCAGGGAGATGTTTTTCGGCTCAAGCTCGTGCGCGATGCGGTAATGCTCCAGCGCCGGCTTGGCTTCGAGGCTGCGCAGGTAGGATTGCGCCAGCAGGGCGCGCGCCTCGACCGATTTCGGCAACCGCGCCACCAGATCATGCAGCAGCGGCCGCGCCGCCCATTGATCGCGCTCGATGATCTGGCGCAAATCGTCGATCAGCGTCGGCATGGCGGCGAATATCCCCGAAACGAATGTCCGGCGTCTACTGCATTTTCCCGCCCGCCGCCAACAGGACGCCGCGCGGTTGTTTCAGCTTGCGAGATGTTTGAACATCACCGCGCGCGCCTCCTCGTCCATCGTCGCCTTGAAGGCGAACCGGTCCTTCAGCGCGACGGCGCGGACGGCGGCGGGACGGGCGGAGATCTCGTCGTGCAGCCGCTTCAGATGCGCAAACCGGCCCCAGGCGTTGTCGCCCAGGATGAAGGGGACCATGCGCGACCAGCTCCAGGCGGCCATGTCGACGATGGTGTAGACCTCGCCGACGAGATAGCGCCGCTCCGCCAGCCGCGCGTCGAGCACGCCGAAATGACGGCTCGCCTCGTATTGATAGCGCCTGTGCGCGTAATCGACTTTTTCCGGCGCGAAATGCTTGAAATGCACCGCCTGACCGGAGAATGGCCCCACGCCCGAGGCGACGAACATCAGCCAGGACAGCAGTTCGCCGCGCCCCGGCGCCAGGAACTTGCCGGTCTTCTCCGCGAGATAGAGCAGGATCGCGTTGGAATCGAACACCACCTCGTCGCCGTCGACGATGGCGGGCACCTTGCCGTTGGGGTTGACGGCGAGAAAGGCCGGGGCGAACTGGTCGCCCTTGCGGGTGTCGACGGCGATCGGCTCGTAGGCGAGCCCCGCCTCCTCAAGGAACAGCGCCACCTTGGTCGGATTGGGCGAGCCGTTGAAATAGAACTTCATGCGCTTGAACTCTCCGGCCCGCGCGCCTCTTTCCCTGCGGCCGCGATCGGCTTAGATAGCGCCTGTTTTCCAAACGCAAGCGCCCGTCCGGGCGCCGGAGCAGGTTATGGCCAAGCCGCGCACGCTATATGATAAAATCTGGGACGACCATGTCATCGAGACCGGCGGCGCCAGCCTGATCTACATCGACCGCCACCTCGTCCACGAGGTGACCAGTCCGCAGGCGTTCGAGGGGTTGCGCATGACCGGCCGCAAGGTGCGCGCGCCGGAGAAGACCCTCGCCGTCGTCGACCACAACATCCAGACCACCGACCGGCGCGGCGGCATCGCCGATCCCGAGAGCCGCTTGCAGGTCGAGCAACTGGCGGAGAACGCGCGCGAATTCGGCATCGAATATTACAACGAGTTCGACCGCCGCCAGGGCATCGTCCACATCATCGGCCCCGAGCAGGGCTTTACGCTGCCGGGCGCGACCATCGTCTGCGGCGACAGCCACACCTCGACGCACGGCGCCTTCGGGGCGCTGGCGCACGGCATCGGCACCTCCGAGGTCGAGCACGTGCTCGCGACCCAGTGCCTGCTGATGAAGAAAGCGAAGTCGATGCAAATTCGCGTCGATGGCACGCTGCCGCGAGGCGTCACCGCGAAGGATCTCGTCCTGTCGATCATCGGGCGCATCGGCACCGCGGGTGGC
>JAGWRL010000065.1 GCA_028876585.1 Pseudomonadota bacterium
CGAAGGCGTCGGACAACGCGTCCTCCGCCGCTGACACGTCGCGGTCGCGCGCGGCGAGATAGGCGATCAGCCGCCCATAACTTTCGCGCGCGACGCGGGCGGCGATCGCTTCAGCCGAAGCCGTCACATCGCCCAGACCGGCCGCACTTCGATCGTGCCGTGCGCGGCGCCGGGGCAGCGGGCGGCCCAGGCGATGGCGGCGTCGAGATCGGCCGCCTCGATCAGGAAATAGCCGCCGAGCTGCTCTTTGGCTTCCGCGTAGGGGCCGTTGACGACCGAGGTCTTGCCGTCGCGCGTGCGCACCAGCGCCGCGCTGGCGGCCGGATGCAGCCGCTCGCCGCCGCGCGAGACGTCGGCCTCGCGCATCGCCTTGGCGTAAGCGCCGTAGGCGGCCATCATGCCGGCGGCGTCTTCCTTGCGCGCAGCCGCCATCGCCGCCTCGTCGGCATGGATCAAAAGCAGATATTGCATGTCACTCTCCTCGCGCCGCGTTCGGCGCTGTTGGATAGACGCGCGGCCGCCGCCGATTTCGACAAACAGGCCAAAAATGCGCGCGCATATTCGCAATGTGGCGCAGGAACATGGTTTCAGCCGCGTCATGTGGCGCAGGAACATATCCCGTAAAGCCCCAACGTTACCCCCTTGATCACCAACGGAGTAGCGGGGAGTGAGGCGATGCGCGCGCAAGTGGCCCGTCTGGGACGGCTGATCAAGGCGCTGCTGGGCGGCCGCGAGCAGCGGTCGCCGGCGTTTCGCCAGTTCTGGTTCAGTTTCTACGAGGAGCGCGACTATCCGCGCCATCGGCTCGACGTCGAGGTGCTGGTCGCGTTGCAGGGGCGCGAGCGCGACCTCGCCGAGCGGATGCTGATTAACGCGCTGCCCGATCTGCGCGCCGTCGTCGGGCTGGGCGAACTTGTCTCCATCAAAGCCGCCCCCAAGCTGAAGGCGTTGTTCGAGGCCGAATGCGGCGCAGCGCAGGGCGCGCGGATTCGCGACGACGCCGATTGGCGCGGCGCGCGGTTGATCGCGACGGCGGAGGCGTTGTGGCGCATCGAGCCCTGTCCGCGTTACACCCGCGCGCTGATCGGCCGGCTGCGGCATTCGGCGGCCTGGAGCGAGCGGATGGACGCCGCCGCCGCGCTGGCGCGGATGGCCGGCGCGGAGGTCGAGGCGGCGCTCAACGACGCGCTCGACGACCCCGACGCGCTGGTGCGCCACCATGCCGCCCGCTCGCTATTGGCGCTGCACGGCGTCGAGGTCGATGCGCGGGCGGCGCATCGGATGGTCTATGGCCTGATGGGCGCGCAGCGCCGCCGCGACGTCGATTTCATCGCCGCGCTGCTCGACGACCCGTGCGCCGAAACGCAGAGGATGCAGCCGCCGGGGTGAGCCGTCAGACCTCGTTCGGCGCCTCGATGCAAAAGCCGGAGTTCGGCTCGATCCAGGCGAGCCGGTCATGCACGGCTTTGACGCCGGGCACGGTCTCGGCGAGCGCCTTGAGGCCCTCGCGCAGCTTGTCGTCGGTGATGGCGCCTTCGAAGGTCGCGACGCCGTTCAGCACCCCGACCCGCACCGCGCCGGCCGGCGCCCAGGGCTGGCGCGCGATCTCGGCTTCGATGTCGGCCTGGATGGCGGCGTCGTCGCGCGCGCCCTCGCTTGCCGGCATCGCCCGGATCAGCGCGCGCACGAGATCGGAGCGCGAGATCACGCCGACCGGCTCGGCGCCGCGCATCACCAACAGCCGGCGCACGCGGGCGCTCAGCATCAGATCAACCGCCTCGCCGACCTCGGCGTTGGCCTCGACGGTGAGCACGCCGCGCGTCATGATCTCCTCGACGCGGCGGCCGTGGCTGCGGGCGTAATCGCGCGCGGCGCGGCCGGCGAGCAGGAAATCGACCCAGCGCGGGCGTTTCTTTTCGGCCCCGAGTTCGGCCCGCCGCATCAGGTCGCCCTCGCTGAGGATTCCGACCACCGCGCCGATGGCGTCGAACGCCAGCAGCGAGCTGACGTTGCGCGAGACCATCACTTGCAACGCCTCTTCCAGCGAGGCGGTTTCCGGCACGCCGATCAGGCCGGGGGACATCACGTCGATGACGCGCATGGCGAACTTCCTCTTTAGCGCTTTTCCAGCATGGCGGCGTGGGCGCCGCCTTGACGCCGCGCAAGCCGTTGCGCAGGTTCGCGCCCAGGGAGACGCCCATGACCCAGATCACGCAATTGCTGCGGCGCGCCGTGCAGACCGCGCCGCGCCGCGTCGCGACCGATCATATCGGCCGCACGCGGTTGTGGAGCGAATTCGGCGAACGCGTCGCGCGGCTGGCCGGCGCGCTCGCCGGCCTCGGGCTCGCGCCCGGCGACCGTCTCGGCGTGCTGGCGCTCAACAGCGACCGTTACCTGGAGGCGCTGTTCGCCGCGCCCTGGGGCGGGCTGGTCGTGGTGCCGGTCAACACCCGGCTGGCGCCGCGCGAGGTCGAGTTCTGGCTCGGCGATTCGGAATGCGCGGGCCTGCTGGTCGACGAGACCTTCGCGGAAATGGCGGCGAGCCTGCGGCCGCGCCTGCCGCGCCTGAAGCGGCTGGTGTTCATGGGCGAGGGCGCGACGCCGGAGGGGATGCTCGACTACGAGAGCCTGCTGTCGGGCGCCGAGCCGGCGGCGGACGCCGGGCGCGGCGGCGACGATCTCGCCGCGCTGTTCTACACCGGCGGGACGACGGGGCGCTCCAAGGGCGTGATGCTGAGCCATCGCAACATCGTCGCCAACGCGCTCAACACCGCCCCGGCCTTGGCGGGCGACGCGGAGACGATCTACCTGCACGCCGCGCCGATGTTCCATGCCGCCGACAATGCGGTCAATTTCGTCGTCACGGCGGTCGGCGGCAAGCACCTGTTCATGCCGCGCTTCGACGCCAGCGTGTTTCTCCAGCGGGTCGCGCGGGAGAAGGCGACCGCGACGCTGATCGTGCCGACCATGATCAACATGGTCGTCCACCACCCCGATGTGGAGACGACCGACACCTCGTCGCTGAAGCGGATGCTCTACGGCGCCTCGCCGATGCCGGAGGCGCTGATCCGGCGCGCCTTCGTCGCTTTGCCGCACACCGGCTTCGTGCAGGCCTACGGCCAGAGCGAGGCGGCGCCGTGCATGACGTTCCTCCATCCCGACCGGCATGTGTGGGAGGGGCCGAAGGCGGGCAAGCTGAAATCGGCCGGTCAGGCCGCGCTCGGCTGCGAGATCGCCATTCTCGCGCTCGACGGCCGCGAGGCGGCGCGCGGCGAGGTCGGCGAGATCTGCGGGCGCGGCGACAATGTGATGCTCGGCTATTGGCGCCAGCCGGAATTGACCGAGAAGGCGTTGCGCGACGGCTGGCTGCACACCGGCGACGGCGGCTACATGGACGAGGACGGGTTCGTCTATGTCGTAGACCGGATGAAGGACATGATCGTGTCGGGCGGCGAGAACGTCTATTCGGCCGAGGTGGAGCAGGCGCTCTACCAGCACATCGCGGTGGCCGAATGCGCCGTGGTCGGCGTGCCCGATCCCAAATGGGGCGAGGCGGTGCACGCCATCGTGCGGCTGAAGCCGGGCGCGGCGGCGACGCCCGAGACGCTGATCGCGCATTGTCACGCGCTGATCGCCGGCTACAAATGCCCGCGCTCGGTGACGCTGCGCGCCGAGCCGCTGCCGGTGTCGGGGGCCGGGAAAATCCTCAAGACGGAGTTGCGCAAACCGTTCTGGGAGGGCAGGGAGCGGGCGGTGAACTGAAACGAGGCCGCTGTGAGCGAAAATCCGGTTGTGGTCGAAGTCACGCGCGGCGGTCATGTCGAATCGGTGCATCGCGGCGCGGGAATCGTGGTCGACGCCGACGGCGGCGTCGTGCTGCAATTCGGCGATGTGGCGCGGCCGGTGTTTCCACGCTCGGCGGTCAAGCCGATCCAGGCGCTGCCGCTGATCGAGAGCGGCGCGGCGGATCGGTTCGGGCTGACCCCGGCGCAACTGGCGCTCGCCTGCGCCTCCCATTCCGGCGAGCCGGCGCATGTCGCCGGCGCCGCCGCGATCCTCGCCCGGGCGGGGCTCGACGAGTCCGCGCTCGCCTGCGGCGCGCATTGGCCGATGAACGCCGAGGCCGCGCGGGATCTGGCGCGACAGGGGCGCGAGCCGACGCAACTGCATAACAATTGCTCCGGCAAGCACGCCGGCTTCCTCTGCGTCGCCTGCGCCAGCGGCGCGCCGACGCGGGGCTACGTGGACGCCGCCCATCTGGTGCAGCGCGAGGGCAAGGCGGCGCTGGAGGACGTCTGCGGCGAGCGGCTGGAAGTCTCAGGGATCGACGGCTGCTCGATCCCGACCTATGCGATTTCGCTCAACGGCCTCGCGCGCGGATTCGCGCGGCTGGGGACGGGGCAGGGGCTGAAACCGCAACGCGCGGCGGCGGCCAAACGGCTGTTGGCGGCGATGGCGGCGCATCCGTTCGAGGTCGCCGGGACGGGGCGGTTCGACACCGAGGCGATGCGGCTGCTGGGCGGCCGGGCGATCACCAAGACCGGCGCCGAGGGCGTGTTCTGCGCCGCGATTCCCGAGCAGGGCTTGGGGCTGGCGGTCAAGGCCGACGACGGCGCCGGCCGCGCGGCGGAAGTGATGATCGCGGCGCTGCTGGCGCGTTTCCTCGACCCGCCGCAGCAATTCGCGCCGCTGGCGCGGCCGACGCTGGTGAACTGGAACGGGGTGGAGGTGGGCGAGGTGCGGCCGGCGAAACCGGGGATGTGATGCGCGTCGCCGGATTGCGACGCGCTCCCCCGTTCGCATCGCGCGGCTTTCGTCGCAGCCGTTTCGAAGCGGCCAAGCCCCGCTTCGGCGCGCGCCGCCGGCGTCGGCTTGAGTCGGAGCAAGAGACAGCGCCTGATCCGCCGCCTCCGAGAAAATCGTCATGCGCCGGTCGCCGCGCTGAGTGATGCGATGCGGGGCTTCGGGCGGGACAATGCAGGCGATGAGAGGGGAAGTTAGCGGGGACGGAGGTTATTGCGCAACGGGTATCATGTCACCCGAATCCACGGGAGCACACGGCGTCTATAGTCATTTGGAATTCGGCGTTTTCAACGGACCTAAATTGATGAGTAGTTTCCGAGGCTGCCGAATTCCTGCCTCTGCACGTTAGGTCAAGTTGGACAATCCAGTCCTCGGACAGTCGATATGAACGCGCAGGCAAATTTCAATTCCGCGGGGCTCACTCTCGTTCACGATGACCTTGCGCCGCCGCACTATGTACTTATCACCCCTCCCGACCTGACGCGGATCAAAAGAGACGCCGCTGATAAGGCATTCGCGGACGACTTGACTGCTGTCATCCCTGCTCTACGCGCCTTCGCCATTTCGATGGTGAGGCATTTGGATAGGGCCGACGATCTGGTTCAGGACACCTTGCTGAAGGCCTGGGCCAACCGCCATCGTTACGAGGAAGGAACCAACTTCCGCAGCTGGATGTTCGTGATCCTTCGCAACACGCTGTTCTCGCAATACCGGAAGAGCAAACGCGAAGTCGAAGACGTCGACGGCAAGATGGCGGCGACCCTCATTTCGCCGGCGTCCCAAGACGGCCACATGGACCTGGAGGACTTCAAAATCGCGCTTGCCAAACTTCCCTCCAAGCAGCGCGAGGCGTTGATCCTCACGGGAGGTTCAGGATTTTCCTATGAAGAGACGGCCGAAATCTGCGGTTGCCTCGTCGGAACCGTCAAAAGCCGCGTTAGCCGCGCGCGAACTGCGCTGGCGGGACTCCTCGGCCTCGTTTCCGTCCCCTCGCCATCCCGTCCGATCTGCGTCAAGAGTCCTCATTGAACCAAGCGCGCTCACCGGCCTGGAATGACCTAATTCGCGCGGAACAATTAGGGACCTTATGTCAATCCGAATGGAAATCGCCCTCGCCAGCCACAAGATGGTGCAAGGGCCCGTGGACGAACATCAGGGATGCATGCCCGTCCCTCCCAATCCACCGACGGGCCAAACCACGATGAGGACGATCAATATAATCCCCAAGACGCCGCCGAGTCCTGCGCCGCCATGTCGGCTGTGCGCATAGTACCCGCCGCCGCCGAAAAGGAATATCGGCACGATTATGAGAAGAATGGCGTTCGTTTCAAAGCCTCCGGGCGGGGTTCGGTCAAAGCTCCCGACTGTGCCGGGGGCGTCCGCTACTTCTTAGCCGCTTCGCGAGCCGCATCTTTCAACTCGCCAAGAGCATTTTGCAATTTTCCTTCGACTTTATCCGATTTACCTTCGGTTTTCAGCTTGGCGTCACCGACTGCTTTCCCGACGGCTTCCTTTATCGCGCCTTTGATTTCTTTCGCCGATCCGGCGACCCGATCCTTGTCCATGACATCCTCCTCCGTGGTTAGGAAAAACGACCGTCGTTGCGGATTGAGCGACCCCCCGGATTAGGGGGCATGGCGCCCATTGCATAATTTGCCGGCAAGCTAGCGTCGTCCACAAACACCCGCTTCGCTCGGCAATGCCGAAACGCGTATCCTGTCCCCGCATTCGCCCCAGGCGCCATAGGCGCGTGGCGCTTTGGCGTGCTACAGCGCGCTTTATGAACGACGCCCCGAAACGCCCGCTCGACCTTGAGCCCGCCGTGGAGCGAAAGCCGCCCTATGGCATCGTCGATATCGGCTCGAATTCGGTCCGCCTCGTCGTCTACGATCAGCTCGGCCGCGCGCCGCTGCCGCGCTTCAACGAGAAATCCCTGTGCCGGCTCGGCGAGGGGCTGGCCGAGACCGGGGCGATCCGGGCCGACAATTTCCGCCGCACGGTCGAGGCGACGCGCCGTTTCGCCGCCATCGCGGAAGCGATGCATGTGGGCGAACTCGACGTCACCGCCACCGAGGCGATCCGCCGCGCCAGCAACGGCCCGGAGCTCGCCGCCGCGATCGAGGCCGAATCGGGCCTCAAGGTGCGCGTGCTCGGCGGCGCGGAGGAGGCGCATTACTCGACGCTCGGCGTGATCTCCGGCTTTTTCCGCCCCGTCGGCTCGGTCGGCGACATGGGCGGCGGCTCGCTCGAAGTGGCGCTGGCGCTCGATGACCGGGTCGGCGACGTCTCGGTCAGCCTGCCGCTCGGCGCGCTGCCGGTCGAGGCGATGCTGGCGCAGGGGCGCGAGGAGGCCAAGCGCGAGGTCGACGAGCGGCTGCGCAGCGGCTTGCCGATGTCGCTGTCGAAGCCGGTGTTCTACGCCGTCGGGGGCGGCTGGCGCGCGCTCGCCAAGGCGCATATGGCGATCACCAAGGCGCCGGTGCGGGTGACGCACGGCTACGCGCTGTCGGCGGCGGAAGCGCGCGAATTCGCCAAATCGATCTGGCGGCCGGCGCCGACTAAGGCGGCCGCGATCCCCGGCGTGCAGTCGCGGCGCGCGCGCAGCCTGCCCTCCGCCGCGCTGGCGCTCGACCGCGTGCTGAAGCGGCTGGGGCCGGAACGGGTCGTGTTCTCGGCGCTCGGCCTGCGCGAGGGGCTGTTGTTCTCGAAACTGACGCGCGAGGAGCGCTATCTCGATCCGCTGGTCGAGG
This sequence comes from Pseudomonadota bacterium, assembly GCA_028876585.1. Next base: position 7,554 of record JAGWRL010000065.1, read on the forward strand.
GCGCGCGGCTGATCGGCCTGCCGGCGGCGCGGGTGCCCGAATTCGCCGCCGCGCTGGCGGACTGGACCGCCGAACTGTTTCCCGGCGAGACGGCGGGCGAGACGCGGCTGCGCGTCGCTGCCTGCGCCCTGTCCGACATCGCCTGGCGCGACGCGCCGGAACTGCGGGCGGAGGAGACGTTCCGCCGCGTGCTGCAATTCCCGTTCATCGGGCTCGACCATCCCGATCGCGTGTTTCTCGCCGCCGCCTTGCATTTCCGCTACGATTACAAGGCCGACGCGCCCTGGCTGGAGCCGGCGATCCGGCTGATCGGCGACGGCGCGCGCCGCCGCGCCCGCATTCTGGGCTCCGCGCTCAGGCTCGCCTATCGCTTCTCCGGCGTCAGCCGCGCAGTGCTCGAAAGCGCGCATCTGAAGACGCAGGGCGACCGGCTGGTGCTCGAAGTCGCGCCCGCCGCGCGCGCGCCCGACAGCGAGGTGGTGGCCGAGCGGCTCAAATGGCTGGCGAGCGCGATGGGCCTGCGCGGCGGCGCGGTGGTCGAGCGCGACCTTAATTGAACGCGACGTGCCGGCGCGCCCGCTGCACCAGCGGCAGGCCGATCGCCGTCAGCCCGAGCGACCAATAGACCACGTACATCGGGTCGTAGTAATATTTGATGTCGCCGCCGAACATGCCGGCGCGCATCATCTCGATATTGCTGACCAGCGGCGACCACAGCACCGCCTCGCGCCACTCCTGCGGCAGCCAGTCGGCCATGTTGAACACGCCGGTGAACGGCAGCGTGATATAGAGCAGCGGCGGCAGGAACTGCTCGGTCGCCTCGTACATTTCGCTCAACGCGGAGACGCACAGGCCGAACGCGACGCCAAACCAGGCTTGCAGGAAATAACCGCCGGCGAACAGCAGCGGGTCGTTCATCGGATCGACGAAGCCGAGCAGCGACAGCGGGATGAAGGCGACGAAAAACGCCGTCAGGATCGCGACCACTTCGAGCAGCGAGCGGGCGAGCAGCGCGTCGATCAGGCTGATGTTGCGGTGGAACAGCAACCCCATGCTGTTGCGGATCGAATGCACCTGCTTGCCGGAGAGATGGCGCCACAGCGTGATCATGGTGTAGCCCGACAGCGCGAACGGCACCACGCCAATGCCGTGCCCGTGCGTCTGGCCGCCGATGGTCCACATCAGCATCACGCCGCAGGTGAGCACCAGCGGCTCGCCGATGACCCAGAAGAAGCCGAGGTTCTCATGGCCGAAATGCATCGTGCCCTCGCGCATGATGAGCGCGCCGATGATGCGGGAATTCACGGCGAGCGCGCGCCAGAAGGTTTGGCGCGGCCGGGTCGGGGTGTGAATCGCTGACGTGGTGGCGAAGGTCATGGCGACGTTCCCTGCAAGCGCGGTTTGGTCAATTTATGACGCGGAGGGTAGGGGAATGGGGGCATGCGACTCATTGTGGGTAAGGGGCGAATTCCGCAACCCGCCGACCTCGCTGAGGCGGCGCGAAGCGGCCCCGACGCCTGGCGCAATGTCCGCCCCCCTCTCCAAAACCTCAAACCGCCTCGTCGCCCGCCCCCGTCCTCGCCTTGAGAAAGGCGATGACGCGGCGCTCGGCCTCTTTGGTCGGGCCGTGCTCGGCCAAGTGCACAGTCAGGGTGGAATGCGGCGGGGCGAAGCCCGGCGCGGCGTCGGCGTCGTCGAGTTCAATCGTCTCGAAGCGGCCGGGAAAGGCGGCGGCCAGCGCCTCGAAGCGGGCTTTGGGCGATTTCCAGTCGCCGGCGAAGCGTAAGCCGAGCGCGGTCAGGTCCTCGCGCTCCAGCCGCAAACGCACGCAGGCGATCTCGTCGGCGCTGAGGTCGATCGCGGCGGCGTGCGAGCGCAGCATAGGGGGCAGCGGCAGCGAGGGTTGCGCCAGCACCGGCGCGACCACGGCCGGCTCGGTCATCATCGCCAGCGCGAAGCCGCCGGTGAAGCACATGCCGACGGCGCCGACGCCGCGCCCGCCGCGCCACGCATGCGCCTGCGCCGCCAAGGCGCGCAGCCAATCGACGATCGGACTGGAGCGGCCGCGCCGCCAGACCGTGAATTCGCGGCGAATGCAGATCGTCTCGAACATCGAACGGCGCACGTAACCCGGATCGACCGGCCGGCCCGGCTCGCCAAACAGCACGGGCAGATAGACGCTCATCCCCGCCGCGACGATGCGGTCGGCGAAGGCGATCACCTGCGGGTGCAGGCCGGGGATTTCGTGCACGACGACGACCGCCGGCCCCTCCCCACGCGTGTAGACGCGCCGCTCGTAGCCGGCGGCGGCGAAATCGAACCGCTCATAAGCCGACAGCGCCGCCTCGTGGGGTTGCGACATTCGCTTTCTCCAAATCGGCCGCGTGAACTTCAGTCGTTGTTAACTAGGGTCATTTAATCACGACATGCGATCCGCCCGGCGCCGCCTTTGAGGCCAAGCCGGGAGGCATGAAGCCGCTGGATCCCGCCGGCCCGACCCGGTCTTTCCCATTTCATATTGAGCCCGACGACGCGCCCGTTGCGTCGCGGCTCGCCGACGGCGGCGCGGCCGAGCCGCTGAGGACGAATCGATCGATGCATTCTCGTGTGGAGCGCCGCTCTATCGCAGACCCGCCGGCCGCCGCGCGCGGCGACGGGGCGATCCCCTTCTGTCCGCCGTTTCCCCCTATCTTGCAAGGAGGCCCCGCGTGTCCGCTCCCCGCGTGATCGAACTGCCCGAAAATCTCGACATGCCGGTGGCCGCGCAACTGGTCGAGGCTTTCCTCAAGCTGGCCGGCGAGCCGGTCGCGATCGACGCCTCGAAGGTCAGCCGGCTCGGCGCCTCCTGCCTTCAGGTGCTGCTGGCGGCCGCCCGCAGCTGGAACGTGGAGGGCCACGCGTTGACGCTCTCCAACGCTTCCGCCCGGTTTCTTGAAGACCTCAATCTGCTCGGCCTGGAGCCGGACACGTTCCTGACTGGAGTCATCGCCCCATGAGCATGAAAATACTCACCGTCGACGATTCGCGCACGATGCGCGACATGTTGCGGCTCGCGCTGACGAGCGCCGGTTTCAACGTCGTGCAAGCGGTCGACGGGCTCGACGGGCTCGATGTGCTCGACCGCGAAAACCCCGAGCTGGTGATCACCGACATCAACATGCCGAAGATGGACGGCTTCGGCTTCATCGAAGGCGCGCGCCGGATCGACCGCTTCCGCGTCGTGCCGATCCTGGTGCTGACCACCGAGAGCGATCCCGACAAGAAGCTTCGCGCCAAGAACGCCGGCGCGACGGGTTGGATCGTCAAGCCGTTCGATCCCGTCAAACTCGTCGACGTGATCCGTCGCGTGGCCGCGTAAAGCCATCCCCCGGGGGCCGTCATGGATCCGATGCAGGCGATTAGAGACACGTTCTTCCAGGAATGCGAGGAGCAGCTGGGCGAACTGGAAACCGGGCTCCTGGCGATGCAGGAAGGCTCGGCCGACGACGAGACCGTCAACGCGGTGTTCCGCGCGGTGCATTCGATCAAGGGCGGCGCGGGCGCGTTCAAGCTCGACCGGCTGGTCAAATTCGCGCATGCGTTCGAGACCACGCTCGACAAGATCCGCAACGCCGTGCTGGCGCCGTCGGACGCGGTGATGAAGACCATGTTGCGCGCCGCCGACGTGCTCGCCGATCTGGTGACCGCCTCGCGCGAGAACGGCGCCTTCGACGACGCGCGCTCCAACGAACTGATCGCCGAACTCAACGCCCATTGCGAGGCCAAGGCGGCGGCGCCGCAGGAGGCGCCGGCCGAGGAGGAGACGGAGGCCAATCCGTTCGACGCGCTCGGCTGGGAGCCGCTGACGCTGTCGCTCGATCCCGAGATCAACGAATATGTGATCGTGTTCCGGCCCAAGCCCGAGCTTTACGCCAAGGGCAACGAGACCACGCGGCTGATGCGCGAATTGTCGCGGCTCGGCTCGCTGACGGTTCATTGCGAAATCGCCGACGTGCCGCTGCTGGTCAATTGCGAGCCGGAGCAATCCTATCTCTCCTGGCGCGCGACGTTGCGCAGCGTGCAGGACATCGCCGCCGTGCAGGGGGTGTTCGAATTCGTCGACGGCGATTGCCATCTCGACATCGAGCGGGTCGAGCCGGCGCCGGCGCCGGAGCACGCGCCGGCCCAGCCGGCGGCCGAAGCCGCGCCGGAGGCGGCCTGCGAGGTCAAGGCGGCCGAGGAGCCGAAGGCGCAGGCCCCGGCCCCGCGCGAGGCGGCCAAGGCGGAAGCGGGCGGGCCGGGCAATGCGACGCAGAACACGATCCGCGTCGATCTCGACCGGGTCGACCGGCTGATCAACCTGGTCGGCGAACTCGTCATCAACCAGGCGATGCTGACGCAGCGCGTGCTGGAGGCCGGCGCGGTCAAGAACGCCTCGATCGCCACCGGCCTCGACGATCTCGAACATCTGACGCGCGAGATCCAGGAAAGCGTGATGGCGATCCGCGCCCAGCCGGTGCGGCCTCTGTTCCAGCGCATGTCGCGCATCGTGCGCGAGATCGCCGACGCGACCGGCAAGAACGTGCGGCTCAAGACGGAAGGGGAGGGCGCGGAGGTCGACCGCACCGTGATCGAACGGCTCGCCGACCCGCTGACGCACATGATCCGCAACGCCGTCGATCACGGCCTGGAGCGCCCGGACGCGCGCATCGCCGCCGGCAAGCCGGCGCAGGGCGAGGTGCGGCTGTCGGCGGCGCACAAATCGGGCCGGGTGGTGATCGAGATCGCCGACGACGGGCGCGGCATCGACCGGCCGAAGGTGAAGTCGATCGCGATCCGCAAGGGGCTGATTCCGCCGGACGCGCAACTGACCGACAGCGAGATCGACAATCTGCTGTTCATGCCCGGATTCTCCACGGCGGAGACGGTCTCCAACATCTCCGGCCGCGGCGTCGGCATGGATGTGGTGAAGCGCTCGATCCAGGCGCTCGGCGGCCGCATCGCCATTACGACCCGGCTCGGCCACGGCTCGACCTTCTCGCTCAGCCTGCCGCTGACGCTCGCCGTGCTCGACGGCATGGTGGTGCGGGTGGCGGATCAGACGCTGGTGGTGCCGCTCAACTCGATCCTGGAGACGATGAAGCCGAAGGCCGGCGAGGTCTACGGGCTCGGCCCCGACAGTCAGGTGATGGGCATTCGCGGCGGCTTCACGCCGTTGATCGACGTCGGCTATGCGCTTGGCTTCCGCTCGCATCGCGCCGATCCGATGACCGGCGTGACGCTGCTGGTGGAGACCGAGGGCGGGGTGCGCAGCGCGCTGATGGTGGATGCGATCCAGGATCAGCGGCAGGTCGTGATCAAGAGCCTGGAGTCCAACTACGGCCATGTCGAAGGCATCGCCGCCGCGACCATTCTGGGCGACGGCCGCATCGCGCTGATCCTCGACACCGACGCGATCGTCAACTCGACGTCGGGGCGCAACTCACCTTCCGAAATGCTGCTAGCGGGATAAGGGTCATGGCTGAGATGGAACTGAAAGCTTCGGGCGCGCGCGAATACATCACCTTCCGCATCGGCGCGCAGTTTTATTGCATCGACATCATGTCGGTGCGCGAGATTCGCGGCTGGACGCCGGCGACCACGCTGCCGCGCGCGCCCGGCTTCGTGCGCGGCGTCATCAACCTGCGCGGCGTGGTGCTGCCGATCATCGACCTGGCCGACCGGCTCGGCTTCGATCCGACCGAACCGACGGCGCGTCATGTCATCATCGTCGCCCAGACCGGGCGGCAGGTGGTCGGGTTGCTGGTCGATGCGGTGTCCGACATCATCAACATGCCGGCCGACAAGGTGCAGCCGACGCCCGACGTCGGCTCGGACGCGGCGCGCGCCTTCGTGCTCGGCGTGATGGCGATGGACGATCGCATGATTTCGCTGATCGCGCTCGAAAGCGTGATGCCGACGCTGGCGGGCGAAGCGGCATGACCAGCGCGGCCAAATCGGCCTTCCGCCCGGGCGCGGACGAAACCATCGTGCCCGGCGAATTCACGCTGAGCCGCGACGATTTCCGCCGCATCAGCGCGATGATCTACGCCGACGCCGGCATCCATCTGTCCGAAGGCAAGGCCGCGCTGGTCTATGCGCGGCTCGCCAAGCGGTTGCGGGCTTTGCACATGCAGGCGTTTCGCGATTATTGCGATCTGGTGGCGAGCGCGGACGGGGCGGCCGAGCGGCAGGAGATGCTGTCGTCGCTGACCACCAACGTCACCAAGTTCTTCCGCGAGCCGCATCATTTCGAGCACCTGAAGACGCATGTGCTGACGCCGCTGGCGCAGCGCGGCGCGATCGGCCGGCTGCGGCTGTGGTCGGCGGCCTGCTCGACCGGGCAGGAGCCATATTCGATCGCGATGACGCTATTGTCGCTGTGGCCGGAGGCGGTCAACCAGGACGTAAAAATTCTCGCCACCGACATCGACCGCAGCGTGCTCGCGGTCGCCGAGGCCGGCGTCTACGCCGAGAGCCTGCTCGACGGGGTCAGCGCCGACCAGCGCAAGCGGTTCTTCGAGCCCGCGGGCGAGCAGGGCTTTCGCGTCAATGCGGCGCTGCGCCGGCTGGTGACGTTCCGCCCGCTCAATCTGGTGGAGAACTGGCCGATGCGCGGGCCGTTCCAGGCGATCTTCTGCCGCAACGTCGTGATCTATTTCGACGAGCCGACGCAGCAGGGGGTGTGGGAGAAATTCGCGCCGCGGCTCGCCCCGCAGGGCGCGCTCTATATCGGCCATTCCGAGCGGGTGACCGGGCCGGCGGCGGCGTTGCTGCGCAGCGACGGCGTCTCGACCTATCGTCCAATGGGGGCGGCAAAGCGATGAAGCCAGCCCGCGTTCTCATCGTCGACGACAGCGCCTCGATGCGCGCCCTGATCCGCGCGACGCTGACCGCCGATCCCGGCGTCAGCGTCGTCGGCGAGGCGGCCAATCCGCTGGAAGCGCGCGAGGCGATCAAGGCGCTCAATCCCGATGTGATGACGCTCGACGTCGAAATGCCGCACATGAACGGGCTGGAGTTTCTGGAGCGGGTGATGCGGCTGCGGCCGCTGCCGGTGATCATGGTGTCGTCGCTGACCGAGCGCGGCGGTTCGGTGACGATCTCGGCGATGGAGATCGGCGCGTTCGACTACGTGACCAAGCCGACGCCGCAATCGCCCAATTCCTTCGCGATGCTGGCGGAGAAGGTGAAGGCGGCGGCCGGGGCGCGGCTCGGCGGGCGCGAGGCCGCGCCGGCGCGGCGGGAAGTGCGCCCCGTCGTCAGCGTCGCGGCGCCGAACGGGCGCGCGCC